>JACRFB010000051.1 GCA_016218045.1 Ignavibacteriota bacterium | reverse complement strand
CGACATCTTCCCAGCCCACCACCATCCATCACAGCGGCAAGGCGTCTTCACCGCAGCTCCGCAGTATCGCTCTGGGAAACGGGATGAAGGGGCGAGCCGGCGAAGCCGGCAAGCCCCTCGTCGTTGTGTCAATTTCGGTGTTTTGTTGCAGCCGTTGTCGACCGGTCCCGAGCGGCAAGCACGGCAGGTGATTGCTCGAACCCGTGACGGGGCTTTGCGCGAGCGGTGGAGGTGATTGTCGACGTGCGGCAAACGCGTCGAAGGTTGAGTGAATGCGCGAGTGTGGGACGCGCAACAGCATGATGGGTCCTCGCGCGGCAAGCACGGCAGGGGTTGCTCGAATACGTGACTGGGTCTTGCGTCAGCGTGCGCGGGGGTTATCGGTGTGCGCGAGTGAAATCGGTGAGTGCGCGATGCGCTCGGAGGGAGAGCGACCGGACGAAGAAGCCCCCCCACTGCGAGCAGGCGAGTGGTCGCTCGAACCGCGCGGCAGGCGCAGCCCAAGGCGCCAGAGGTTGTCAATTCGCGCGAAATGGAAGGACGTGAGCGACGACATGATTCGGTTTGTCGTCGTCGGTCAAGAGAATTGAAGGCCTAACACGGCGCTCACCTGCCGGCCGCGGCGGCGTGCGAAGCACGCCGCGCCTCTTCGCGGCCGTGCAGGTGCAGCGCCTCGTTAGGTCTTCGCCCGTGAGAGATTTCAATCACAGCATGGAGACAATGGGGACGGGCGTCAGCGGGCTGATGGTGTTCGAAGCGCGCGAACTGGGCAGGAAATCCATCACGGCGGAATGGGTTTGGTGTGATCGCGCTGGTGAGTATCGACGACGTCAGTGCGTGCTGACAATCCATCACAGGGCCAGGGATTCCATCACTCATCTCGACCACCGCGTGGGTGCCCGAATGTCGCATCACGCGCAAGGCGGTGCAGCCGCCGAGCCTTGCCTGGTATTTCGGTGTTGTCGCCGCGACGGTGGTGGCATCGAAGTAACGACGTGCGCGCAATCCGCGGCAGTCATGCCATGCATCGAACGGGTGCCGGGCCGGCGGGCAACGGAGTATCGACTCGCGTGTAGCGGTTGGGACGCCGGGGTGTGGTTGGTTCCGCGCGGCAAGCACGGCAGTGATTGCTCGAAACCGTGGCTGGGTCTGGCGTCAGCGCGCGCGGTGGTTGTCGGCGTGCGCAAGGGAAATCGGTGAGCGCGCAAAGCGCTCGATGAAATCCAAGCGCAAGAAGAGACGCCGTACAGCGAGCACGCGAGTGGTCGCTCGAGCCGCGCGGCAGGCGCAGCCCAAGGGGCCAGAGGTTGTCAATTCGCGCGAAACGGAAAGGACGTGAGCGACGACATGGTTTGGTGTTGTCGTCGTCGGTGAAGAGAATTGAAGACCTAACACGCGGTTCACCCGCGCGCAGACGCGGCGGCATTCGGCCGCCGCGTCAAGCTCATGCGGGTGAAACCGCCTGTTAGGCCTGTTCGGGTAAGGAGTTCAAGCACAGCTTCGAGTGCATGGGTGTTGTCGGGTTGGTTGTTGCGCGAAAGAACGAATTAGTTGTCGACGACGTTCCCCAGTCCACCACCATCCATCACAGCGGCAAGGCATGTTCACCGCAGCGGTGCAGTATCGCACGGGGAAAGGCGATGAAGGGGCGAGCCGGCGAAGCCTGCAAGCCCCTCGCTTTCCTGTCTATTTCGGTGTTCGGTTGCAGCCGTTGTCGAACGGTCCCGCGCGGCAAGCACGGCAGTGATTGCTCGGACCTGTCACGGGGCTTTGCGCGAGCGGGGGAAGCGATTGTCGACGTGCGGCAGGCAACGTCAAGGGTTGAATGATTGCGCGAGTTCGGGGCGAGCAAACAGATTGACCGGTCCTCGCGCGGCAGGCAGGCATGGCAGGGGTTGCTCGAAGACGTGACTGTGTCTTGCGTCAGCGTGCGCGGGGTTGTCGATGTGCGCGAGGGAAGTCGGTGGGTGCGCAATGCGCTCGGTGGGAAAGCGACCGGATGACGAGGCCCCGCACGGCGAGCACACGAGTGGTCGCTCGAACCGCGCGGCAGGCGCAGCCCAAGGTGCCAGAGTTTGTCAATTCGCGCGAAGCGAAAAGGGCGTGAGCGACGACATGGTCTGGTGTTGTCGTCGGGGAAGAGAATTGAAGGCCTAACGCGCGGGTCACCCGCGCGCAGACGCGGCGGCACCTCGGCCGCCGCGTCAAGCATGGCGGGTGGAACCGCTTGTTAGGCTTCTCGCGTGAGCGAATTCAAGCGCAGCTTCGAAGAATGGGTGTTGTCGAGTTGGTTGTCGCGTCAGCGGGTGATGCGGTTGTCGACGACGTCTTCTCAGCCAACCACCATCCATCACAGCGACAAGGAATATTCACCGCAGCCTCGCAGTATCGAAGCGAACGCCTTCAACCGGAAACGCGGAGAAGCTGGGCGATGCCGGCGAAGCCGGCAAGCCCTGCCTTTGTGTGTAATTCGGTGTTTCGGTCGTCGGTGTTGTCGCCCGAAAAACCGGAAGTAGTTTGGACGGACCGATGTTCGGCGGTTCCGCAGGGCAAGCACGGCAGTGATTGCTCGAAGGCGTGATGGGTTGTGCGCGAGCGGGCGCAGCGGTTGTCGACGTGCGCGGCAAGCGCGTCGGGGGTTGCATGAAGCGTGAACGCGCGCGGCTGGACCTGATGGACGGATTGCGCGCGGCAAGCACGGCAGTGATTGCTCGAAGGCGCAATGGTGTTGAGGTCCGGTGGACCCGGTGGGTTGTCGACGTGCGGCAGGCGCGTCGGCGGTTGCATGAAAGTGTGAACGCGCGGCGCGGACCGGACGGACGGTTCGCGCGCGGCAAGGGCGGCAGTGATTGCTCGAGGGCGTGATGGGTTGTGCGCGCGCGGACGCAGTGGTTGTCGACGTGCGGCGAGCGCGTCGGCGGTTGCATGAAGGGTGAACGCGCAAGGGGTGGACCTGATGGACGGATTGCGCGCGGCAAGCACGGCAGTGATTGCTCGAAGGCGCAATGGTGTTGAGCGCCGGTGGACCCGGTGGGTTGTCGACGCGCGGCAAGCGCGTCGGCGGTTGCATGAAGCGTGAACGCGCGGCGCGGACCGGACGAACGGTTTGCGCGCGGCAAGCACGGCAGTGATTGCACGAAACCGTGATGGTGTGCAGGGCAGGGGCGCGACCGCAATGGGTTGGTTCTCGCCAGGGCCAGGCGCGAGAACGGATTCCAACGGCGCAACAGGGTGGGGCGTCCGTGGACCGATCGGTTCGTTCAGCAAGGCAGTGGTCGCTCGTCTTGCGTAACGGGAAGCGCCCAAGCGCATGAGGCGGTTATCGATCTGGGCTGAATGGGTGTGAGCAAGGGCGACACGGTTCGGTGTTGTCGGGTGTTGCTGTCGTCGTCGGCGTAATGCGGTGTTTTGCCTAACACGCGGTTCACCCGCGCGCAGACGCGGCGGCATTCGGCCGCCGCGTCAAGCTCATGCGGGTGGAACCGCCTGTTAGGCCTGGTCGGGTAAGTAGTTCAAGCGAAGCTTCGAGTGCACAGGTGTTGTCGGGTCTTGCTGTTGCGCGAAAGAACGAACTGGCTGTCGACGACATCTTCCCAGCCCACCACCATCCATCACAGCGGCAAGGCGTCTTCACCGCAGCTCCGCAGTATCGCTCTGGGAAACGGGATGAAGGGGCGAGCCGGCGAAGCCGGCAAGCCCCTCGTCGTTGTGTCAATTTCGGTGT
>JACRFB010000050.1 GCA_016218045.1 Ignavibacteriota bacterium | reverse complement strand
GGGACGGGGGACGGGGGACGGGGGACGGGGGACGAGGGACGGGGGACGGGGGACGGGGGACGGGGGACGGGGGACGGGGGAGTAGGGAGTGGGGAGTACGGAGTAGGGAGTGGGTCGATTCGTGGCGGAACTCCCCCGGCACCCTCTTAAAAAGAGGGGGTTGTCCGATTATCATTTTGAAAACGCGTCTGCCGGTCTACCATCTGCCAACGACCCAACCACAATCACCTGTGTCCTAACACGCGTGTGAGGATACAGGAGACAGGAGTCAGGAGACACGGGTCGAATCAGCGTCTGTCTGTTGTCTCCTCACGCTCGCGTAAGGATACAGGAGACAGGAGTCAGGAGACGCTGGTCGATTCAGTGTCTGTCTGTTGTCTCCTCACGCTCGCGTAAGGATACAGGAGACAGGAGTCAGGAGACACTGGTCGATTCAGTGTCTGTCTGTTGTCTCCTCACGCTCGCGTAAGGATACAGGAGACAGGAGTCAGGAGACACGGGTCGAATCAGTGCCTGTCTCCTGTCTCCTTCCTCCTGTCTCCTCACGCACATCGAGCAGATCCATCTACCATCTACTATCTACCAACTACTATCTACCAATTCAATACCCAAGCAGCCGCGGATACTCACACGGATTTAATGCGGTGACCTCGCCATTTGTGTCGCAGAAGGCGGCGAAGGTGGGCAGGGAGGAGGTACGGGGACGTATACAAATCTTCGCCCAATCGTAGGGAGGCACCATCACGTGGGAGCAGACACGCACTTCATACACGGGTGTCAGCAGGGTGTAATGCTCCACGATGAGAATCTGTGGATACGTGTTCCACGTACCCATAGAGGGGACAAAGGCGGGGAGATACTCCGGATGATGGTCCGCGAACCAGGAAAGAAAACGTGCACGGACGCTGTCGGCAACCGCCGGATCCGGTGCATGCCACTCGATGACGCGGACGCGCAGGGTGAGACGGCGCCTCACGCCGCCGTGCTCCGCCACCACGGTGAGCGGGTAAGCATCCTCCGCTAGTCCAGCGCGCGGATGAACGAGGACTTCGAAAACCGAATCCTTCGCGCCAAGGAGGGTCTTCGTGAGCGTGGCGCCCAGCGAGGCATCCGCCTCGAGAGACAGCCGCACGGATCCGCCAAAGCCAAACCCGGGTGACATCCTGCACACAAATAGTCCGCCCCCGGACGGGGCGCTTCGAATGGAATCATACACGGCCGCAATCGTGTATTCGCCGCGGTCGTGTGTGCCGGGCTGGGCGGGATCGTAGGGCGTCTCGCATTGCAGACCAAGCACCGTGATACAGAGGAGCAACCACTTCATGGGACACCTCTCATAGTAAATTGGACGACATACCACATACGATAACACATGTATGATGTTCCATGGGGATCACGAAATGCACCCGATTCCATTCACACTGTTCAACTTTTTTCGACGGAAAAAGCGGATATAGTTGCTCCCGAAGGTCTGTTTACCTATCTTTTTCCAAATCCCAATACGTACATGCCCATGCCGCCCGCTGATGGCGGAGGGCGAAATCACGATGTATCCACGAGAGACGCCTTCTGGATGATGAAGACGATCACTGTGTATATCCTGTCCCTGCTCACCGTCTGCATTTTGTGGACCGGCTGCGACGTGGCCGACCCCGCGCCCGCGGCGGGATCCGTCGACGTGCGCACGCTCGATTCGGCGGATGTGCGGCGCGTGGTGGCGCAGGCGGTGCAAACGGCCGACGGCCTTGCGCCCAGGCGGGCGGTGGCCATCGCGGTGACGGACCGGGAGGGGAACGAACTCGCCGTCTTTCTGATGGACGGACTCGTGGATCCGGGCGACACGACCGAGGCGCGCGCCAAGGCACGCACGGCATCGTATCTCAGCAGCAATCAAAATTCCTTCTCCACGCTCACGGCGAGTTTCATCACGCGTCCGCATTTCCCGCCGGGCATTGCAAACACGCCCGCGGGTCCGTTGTTCGGCGTCGGTTTCTCGAGTCTGCCCGGCGGCGACATACAGCCGAACGGCGGCGCCCTCAACGACAGGCCGGGCGGGATACCGCTGTACAAGGACGGCATACTCGTGGGCGGCATCGGCATCGCGGGCGCGGGCGCGGGCTTCGACACGACCACCTGCGAGGGCATCACCGCCGATGAAGTGATTGCTGTGACGGCGGCGCGCGGCTTCGAGGGTCCGGCGCGCATCCGCGGTGATCAGACACTCGCGGGAGGCATACGCCTGCTCTACACAAATGCGATCCCCGCGTCCGTTGTTTTTGTGCCGGGCTTTGATGAACGCACACGCGGCGTGTACACCTTCCGTCCCGCGCAGGGCGGCGCGCCCGTGTTCCCGATCGAGGGCGAGGTGACACGCGGCGGAGTCACATCGTTCGCCATACGCGGCAGCGGTTTCACCACGCCACCACATCTCAGCGCCGCCGAGGTGCGCGGCATCCTCACGGCCGCCGCCGCGCAGGCCGGCATCACACGCGCCGCGATCCGGCAACCCGTCGGTGTGCCCGCGCGTGTGTTTATCGCGGTGGTGGATCGCGACGGCCGCACCGTGCTCGGCGTGTGGCGCACACGCGAGGCCACGCTGTTCAGTTTTGATGTGGCCGTGCAGAAGGCCCGCACCGCGCTGGCCTTCAGCGATCCCGCGAATACCGAATTCGGCGCGCGTGTGCGCGGCATACTCGGACTCGCTTCCGATGCCGGACTCGCGATGACTACACGCGCGGTCGGGTTCCTCGCGCAGGACTTTTATCCCCCGGGCATCGACCGCAGCACTCTCGGTGTTCCGCAGAAGCCGGGTCCGCTGTATCAGGGACCGGGCTTTCAGTATCAGCGTTCGCTCTTGCGTCCCGGACTCCCCGCATACGGGAACGGCATCACCATCTTCCCCGGAGGCATTCCACTCTATCGCAACGGTGTGCTGATCGGCGCGATCGGGGTCAGCGGTGACGGCGTGGATCAGGACGATCTCATCGCCGCCGCGGGAGCGCGCGGCTACGACGCGCCGTCCGCGATACGCAGCGACGCCTTTTTCTACGACGGCGTGCGTCTGCCCTTCGTGAAATTCCCGCGCAAGGCGGAGCTGTGACGTCCATCCGCACATATCGCAACACCGCCGTCTGTGTTCTAGGTCTGTTCTGTCTCGGCTCGTCGGCACTTCGCGCGCAGAGTGCGGCCGACTCGGCGCGCAGCACGCGCGACAGCGCCGCGACCGAGCGCAGCATTCCCGACTTCGTGCCGCTGCCCGACCGCTGGCGGCAGATCGTGCCCCCGCCCTACGAACTCAATGTCGCCACACACTGGTACGATCCCTACAACCAAAACGTGCTGAAGGGCGACTATCCCGTCATCGGACAGAACACGTTTTTTATTCTCGCCGCGACGAGCGAAAGCGCGGGAATTTACGCCGATCTTCCCACGCCGAGCAGCAACAGCACACGCGCACCGTTGAGCGACGTGTTCTTCGGCAGCGGCGAGAGATTCGCGGGCGTGCAGAATCTGAAACTCACCCTCGAGCTGTATCACGGCGACGCCGCGTACAGGCCGCGCGACTGGGAAGTGAAGGTGACGGGCGTCTTCAACGCGAATTATGTGGCGCTGCGCGAGTTCAACAACGTGAACATCAACGTACGCAAGGGCAGGGAGAGGGCCGACCGCCACTTCGCCTTCGAGGAACTCTCGTTCGAGAAACACCTGTTCGACATCAGCGACCGCTACGACTTCGTGTCGTTCCGCGCGGGCATTCAGCGCTTTGCCAGCGACTTCCGCGGCTTTGTGTTCAGCGACTTCAACCTCGGCGCGCGGATCTTCGGCAATGCCGCGAACAACCACATACAATACAATCTCGTGTTCCTTCCCATGCTCGAGAAGGAAACAAACAGCGAACTCAACACGCTGTTCGACAGCCGGGATCAGCAGGTGTGGATCGGCAACATCTATCTCCAGGATCTGTTCGCCCTCGGACACACGACGCAGTTCAGTGTTCTGTACAATGACGACAGGGCTTCGCGGCACTTCGACGAAAACGGCGTGCCTGTGCGTCCCGCCTTGCTCGGCACCACACGACCGCACGCGCTGAAGGTGTGGTACGCGGGGTGGTCCGGCGACGGCCATTTCGGTACGATCAACGTGACCCATGCCGTGTATCAGGTGTTCGGCGAGGACAGCTTCCAGCCGCTCGCGGGACGCTCCACCAACATCAACGCGCAGATGGCGGCGCTCGAGCTGTCGGTGGATCAGGACTGGCTGCGTTTCAAAGTCTCCGGCTTTTACGCGAGCGGTGATGCAGAGCCATTCGACGGCACCGCGCGCGGCTTCGACGCGATTATCGACGCGCCGTTTTTTGCCGGAGGGCCTTTCAGTTTCTGGAACGGGCAGGGCATACGTCTGCAGGATGTGGGTCTGGTGCACCGCGGCAGTCTGCTGCCGTCGCTGCGCAGCAACAAATTCGAGGGACAGGCCAACTTCGTGAATCCCGGCATCCTGATACTGAACGCCGGCTGTGATGCGGAACTGACGCCGGAACTCAAGGCCGTGCTGAACATCAACATGCTGCGCTTCGCCGCGGTTGAACCACTGCAGGCCTTCATCCATCAGAACGCGCTGCGGAAAAACATCGGACTCGATTACGGACTCGGTTTTGTGTACCGGCCCTTCCTCAACAACAACATGATCGTGACGGCGGGCGCCAGCGCTCTGACACCACTCGCGGGATGGAGCGACATCTACGAAAGTTCCGCCACGCGGTACGCCGCCTTTCTTGTCCTAGCCATGACCTACTGATGCAACGCCGACGTCATATCGACACCCTGATCGAGAGTCCGCGCACTACAGCCGGGCGCGTCCGTGCGGGCGTTTCCGGATCGGATGCCGCGCACGCGATAGGCCGTACCGCTCTGTTCGCCGTCTGCCTGCTATGTTTTGTGGGAGCCGGTCTGCGGGCGCAGGACAACAGTCTGCTGCGTCAGTCGCAGGAGGATGTGGCGCGCAAGAGCAGCGGCTGCCTTACCTGCCATGGCGGCATCGAACCCATGCACAAGAACGTGCCGCTCGGATGTATCGACTGCCACGGGGGCGACGCGTCCGCAAAGACAAAAAGTTCGGCGCACATCGCGCCCCGTTACCCCGAGGCCTGGAAGAGTGCCGCGAATCCGCAGCGCTCGTACACACTGCTCAACCGCGAGAGTCCCGAATTCATCCGCTTCTTCAATCCGGGCGATCTGCGTGTGGCCGACCGCGCGTGCGGCGGCTGCCATGCCACGGAAGTCTTCAACGTGCGCAAGAGCATCATGACCACATCGGCCCTCCTGTGGGGCGGCGCGGCGTACAACAACGGCATCGTGTCGACCAAACACTACATTTTCGGCGAGAGCTATTCCATCGACGGTGTGCAGCAGCAGATCAATACCGTCCCTCCGCCGACCGCCGAGGAGATGGCAAAGAAGGGCATACTCCCCACGCTGTTGCCGCTGCCGCGATGGGAGATCACGCAGCCGGGCGACATCTTCCGCAGCTTCGAGCGCGGCGGGCGTGTGTCGCGCGCAAATCCCTCCGAGATCGGCAACCCGAATCCCGCCGAGGAGCCGGGCAAACCCGACAACAAACTGAGCGCGCGCGGCCCCGGCACGGAACTGCGCATCAGTTCGCCGCTGCTCAACATTCACAAGACCCGGCTCAACGATCCGCATCTCTCCTTCCTCGGCACAAACGATCATCCCGGCGACTACCGCTCGAGCGGCTGCACCTCCTGTCATGTGGTGTATGCCAACGACCGTTCGCCCGTGAACGCCGGACCCTACGCGCGCTTCGGCAACCGCGGGTTCTCGCAGAGCGCCGACACCACGATTCCCAAAAACGAATCCGGCCATCCGATACGGCATCAGTTCACCAACGCGATTCCGTCGAGCCAGTGTGTCGTGTGCCACATGCATCAGCCGAATTCCTTCGTCAACACCTATCTCGGATATCAGATGTGGGATTACGAGACCGACGGCGCGGCGATGTATCCCGAGACACAGGCAGATCCGAGCGCGGCCGAGGCCTTCGCCATGCTTTCGCATAATCCCGAGGGCGCCGTGCTTCGCGGCAAATGGGGCACCGCCGAATTTCTCGCGGAAGTGACACAGTTGAATCCGCTGCTGACGCTCACGCAGTTCGCGGACTATCATGGCCACGGGTGGATATTCCGCGCCGTGTTCAAGAAGGACCGCAAGGGCCATCTGCTCGACAAGGACGGTGCGCGCATCCCCGAGACCGCGCGCGACAAATTCGCAGGCGTGGTGCCGCTCGTCGATAAAAACGGCGCGCTGGTGCAGCCGCCCGCACCCGCCGGCGCGCAGCGCGCGGTGCATCTCAAGGACATACACGCCGAGAAGGGTATGCACTGCGTCGACTGCCATTTCAAGCAGGACGCACACGGCACGGGGCGCCTCGTCGGCGAATTCCACAACGCGGTGGAAGTGCAGTGCATCGACTGCCACGGCGACTATGCAGCACCCGCGCTCCTGCGCACATCGGGTGTGGCGGCAAGCGAGGAGAGTCCCGCGCTCGACGACATGAACACACCCTTCAACGAGCGCCGTTTCCGCAAACGTGGTAAAACCGTCGTGCAGCGTTCCGTCGTCGACTCGTCGCTGTCGTGGGAAGTGAGCCAGACCGCCGAGGCGCACGACGCCGCGTCAAAACACTACAACGAGAAGGCGGCCATCGCGCATCTCATGACACGGCAGGGCGTGCGCGCGAAGGACGGATCGGATCCGGCCGGCCTCGCGCATTCGTCCGCGCGGATGGAATGCCAGAGCTGCCACACATCGTGGGTGACGAACTGCTTCGGCTGTCATCTCCCGATGGAGGCGAACTGGAAAAAATCATCCAATCATTTCGAAGGCGAGACCTCGCGGAACTGGACCACCTACAATCCCCAGGTGCTGCGTGACGACGGGTACATGCTGGGCATCACCGGATCCACCAAGGGCGGCAAGGTGACAAGTGTACGATCGTCGAGCGCGCTGGTGCTGAGTTCACGCAACGCCAACCGCGAGCAGATCTACACACAGCAGGCGCCCATCTCGGCGCCGGGCTACAGCAGCCAGGCCTTCAATCCGCACTTCGCGCACACCGTGCGCAAGACCGAGACCAAGGCCTGCACCGACTGTCATCTCTCGTCGAAGAACGACAACAACGCGTGGATGGCGCAGCTCCTTCTCCTCGGAACGAACGCGGTAAACTTCGTCGGCAAGTACGCCTACGTTGCCGCGGGCGAGGGCGGCGTGGAGGCCGTGGAAGTGACGGAGACAGACGAACCGCAGGTGGTGATCGGCAGCTACCTGCACAGTCTCGCCTATCCGCGCTGGTACAAGGAACATCTCGAACGGCAGCGACGGCTGGAGATGTCGTACACACACGGCGGCAGCGTGCTCAGTCTGCAACTGCGCGGCGAATATCTGTACACGGCCTGCGGCAGCGGGGGCTTCCGCGTGTACGACGTGGCGAACATCGACAACAAGGGGTATTCGGAACGTATCGTCACCGCGCCGGTGTCGCCGCTCGGTCAGGGCGCGTATGTCGCAACGACGAACGCGACCGCGGTGGCGCTGCCCACCACGATGCCCATCGACACGCGTCGTGTGCACAGGCCGGAGAATCAGGAGCAATGGCCGATACATCCGTTGTACAGCTACGCCTACATCACCGATGCCAAGGAAGGCCTGATTCTCGTGGATGTGATGACGCTGTCGGACGGTGATCCGCGCAACAACTTCCTCCGCCGCGCGCTCACATTTAATCCGGGCGGCGCACTCGACGGCGCCGTGAATCTCACCGTCGCGGGCAATTACGTGTACGTGTGCTGCGCCCGCGGCGTGGTGGTGGTGGACATCAGCGAACCGCTGAAACCCGTCATCACGGCCGAGATCGGCGCGCCCGCCATACGCGACGCGCGGGCCATTGCGGTGCAGTTCCGTTACGCGCTTGTGTGCGACGGCGAGGGCGTGAAAGTGCTTGACATCACCGCGCCCGAGAAACCCGTGGCCGTGAAGAAGACGCTGCCGCTGGCGGGCGCGCAGGACATCTATATCGCGCGCACCTATGCCTACGTGGCCGCCGGGAGGCAGGGACTCGCGATCATCGACGCCGAGAATCCCGAGAACCTCGTGCTCGAGAAACTCTACAGCGCCGGCGGTGTGATCGACGATGCGCGCGGCGTGAAGGTGGGCGCAACCAACGCGAGCTTCTTCGCTTACGTGGCCGACGGAAAAAACGGATTACGCGTGATACAGCTCACATCGCCGAAGGACACACCCGGACATCTCGGATTCAGTCCCGCTCCCACACCCGCGCTCATCGCCACACGACCGACGAGGGGACCGGCTCTGGCCGTGTCGAAAGGGATGGACCGCGACCGCGCGGTGGATGAAAGCGGGAATCAAGTGAGTGTATTCGGACGGCTCGGCTCGCGTCCTTTCACACTCGAGGAGATGCGGCGTTTGTACATGAAGAACGGAAAAATCTGGACCGTGACCGACGAGGGCAAAGTGGAGTACAGACAATGAGAGCAGTACCGAACCGTGTTGTGTTCGCCGCGCTGTGTGCGGCGGCGCTCTGCTGCGGGCCGCGCCTCGCGGCGCAGGGAAAGTACCAGACCCTCGGGATGGGCGGCTGCGGCACCGACCAGAACAACTGCCACGTGCGCGAGTACAAGGCGTACAAAAACGATCCGCATCAGAAGACACTCGAGAAGCTGTACGACGACGAGGAAAAGGCGAAGGACTACGGCGACAAGCTCGGAATCAAAGACATCTACAAGGCGTCCACCTCGTGTATGAAATGCCATGGCACCGTGGTGTCGGGCAAGAGCGACGTGGAGGACGGCGTGTCGTGCGAGAGCTGTCACGGTCCGGGCAGCGGCTACAAGGAACCGCACAAGGAGGGCACGGGCGGCGGCGCGCAGCGGCCCGGCTACGTGAAAGGTCTGCAGACAGGACTTATCGATCTGAAAAATCTGAATACACGCGCCAAACTCTGCGTGGGCTGCCATCTGGTGACCGACCAGAAGCTCGCCGCCACCGGACACAAAAACGGCGCGGGTTTCAACTACGTGTCGGGCATTAAGACTGTGGCCAAACACTGGAAGCGCGCCATCACACCCGACGAGACACAGAAGGCGCTGTTCGCATCGGCGGCAGGATCACGCGGACCGGCCGCACTGGTCAGCTCGGCGCCCGCGCCACCGCCGCCGCAGGGCGCACCATCGCCGACCGCGGCCCCGACGCAGCCGGCCGGGCCCGCGCGCGGGGGTGACGCCGGCACCGTATCCACTCCACGACCCGCGCGCAGGCCGCCTCCTCCGCCGCGTTCGCCCGCGCCCGAACCGCTTCCGCAGGACGATGTGACGATGGATGCCGCGCCTGCCGTGCCGACGTTGCCCGCCTTCCCGCAGCTCGGCGACAAGGATCCCATCGACCGCCAGCTTCTGCTTCTGCGGAAACGTATCGACCTCCTGTACGGAATCGCGCGATGAGAAACGTCGGGCGCGCACACGGCGCACGTTTCCCGCGCAGACACAAGGACACACATGGCTGAAAAAGACATACGCAATTACGGCGTGACGCAGATCAAGCGGCTCGAGCAGTACAAGGATCGCTGGTCCTCGTTCGGCGCATCAACAGGCATTCTCGAAATATCCGAGAAGCCGACGCCATCCATACTCCGCCGCTACGACATCTTCAAGGACTACGACGACACCTTCCTCGAGAAGATCAGTCCCGACATTTCCGTCGCGCGCTGGAAACGTGGCACCCTGTTGTTCGAAGAGGGCAGTTACATCGACATCGCCTTCTTCGTGGCCGAGGGGGCGGTGGACGTGTACATCGAGAAGCAGCAGGACGCGCTCGGCGCGCGGCCCATCTTCGATCCGAATCGCACGCAGTTCGATCCCGCGGGCGCCGCATCCGGCGCGGCATCGAAAGGTGTCACCGTGTTCGAGGCACAGAGTGTCAAGCAGAAAAAAACCGACCCCAAAGCGAAGGGCAAGGCCGAGAAGGCCGCCGCGCCGCGACGCGAGATCACCTTCCTCTCAGTGATGGATTTCGACATGCCGGCGGGCGCCACCGCGCGGCTCGGCGCCGGGGAACTGTTCGGCGAGATCGGCGCCCTGAGCGGCTGGCCGCAGTCCGTGACGGCGCGCACTGCCGACGAGTGTGTGCTGGTACAGATTCGCGTGCCCGCCCTGCGTCTGATGCGCCGCAAGAGCGCGGCGCTGAAGCAGCGTCTCGACGCGCTGTACCGCGAGCGGTCACTCTTCGCGCAGCTCAAGGCCACGCCCCTGTTCCGGCACTGCGACGACGCGTTCCTGAACCGGCTCGCGTCGGGCGCGTCGCTCGTGTCGCTCGAACCTGGCGAGGCCGTGTGTACGCAGGGCGCGGATGCCGACGCGATATACCTCGTGCGATCGGGCTTCCTCAAACTCACACAGGCCGTGGCATCGGGACGACTCACCGTGTCGTATCTCTCGAAGGGCATGACACTCGGCGAGAGCGAACTGCTGCTCGAAAATACAAGCGGCTGGCTGTCGACGGCGGAGTCGGTGGAGTATGCCGAACTCGTGCAATTTCCCCGCGGCGACTTTGTGCAGGCGTTGCGCGAATATCCGTCCGTCGAGAAGATGTTGTGGACCGCGGCCATCGCGCGCATCAAGGAGACCGGCTACAGCAGGAAACACATCGAGCACGCCGAGTTCATCGACACGGCGCTCGGCGAGGGCCTCGTGGAGGGCAACAGCATACTCGTGATCGATCTCGCGCGCTGCACACGCTGCGACGATTGCGTGAAGGGCTGCGCCGACACACACGGCGGCGTGCCGCGTTTTGTGCGCGAGGGCGAGAAGTACAAGAATCTGCTGATCACACGCGCGTGTTACCACTGCGAGGATCCGGTGTGCCTCGTCGGCTGTCCCACCGGCGCGATACGCCGCACGGCCGTGGGCGACGTGGTGGCGATCGACGACGACTTGTGCATCGGCTGCGCAAGCTGCGCGAACAATTGTCCGTACGACGCGATAACCATGTTTGCTCCGGGCGGTCTGTGGCCGGCCGACACCATACCCGAGGGATTGCGCGGCAAGGAGCGACAGCTTGCGTCGAAGTGTGACTTATGTTACACGTCGCCGAGCGGTCCGGCCTGTGTGAACAGTTGTCCGCAGGGCTGTGCGACACGCGTGTCGACCATCGATCAATTCCAGACACTCTTCATCGACGGGGCGCGCAGATCATGAGCGAATGGATGGCGGGCATCGTGTCGTTCTTCGACGACGCATGGTGGTTGCGGCGTTTCAGTGCCGCGACGGCGCTGGTCTTCGCCGCGTACGCGGCCAACGTGCTGTTGGGCGAGGTGGATCCGGGCGGACCCTGGGGGTACACGTACGGCTGGCTTGCCGCCGCATTGATGCTCGGCGCGGCGGCCATCGGGGTGCGGCGTCGTATGAATCGCGCGGCGGCGAAGAGGAAACTCGGCAGCACGCGCGGCTGGCTGCAGTTTCATCTCTACGGCGGGACGCTCTCGCTGCTGCTCGTGTTCATGCACTGCGGCTTCGCGGTGCCGACAGGCGCGCTCGACTTCTGGCTGTGGCTGCTCTCGATATGGGTGACGGCGAGCGGCCTTGTCGGCGCGCTGCTGCAGAAGACCATTCCGCGCATGCTGGCCTCGGGGCTGTCGGTGGAAGTGGTGTACGAGCGCATACCCGAACTTGTCGCGCATCTGCGCGCGCGCGCCGAGGGGCTCGCCGCGGAGAGTCCGGATCCGGTGCGGGACTTCTACACCCGGCGCCTGGCCGACGCCTTCGCGAGGCCCGAGGCGCGCTGGAGCTACCTCACCGACATCACGGGCGGCATACAGGAGCGCCTGCGCGAGTTCGCCTATCTCGAGGGCGTGCTGTCGCCCGAGGAGCGCGAGCGCTTCACGCAGCTTCGCGACCTCTACCGCAGCAAACTCGAGATCGACGCGCATTACACGCTGCAGAAACCTCTGCGCGCCTGGCTCGTGACACATCTGCCCGTGTCGCTGCTGCTGCTCGCGCTGCTTCTCCTTCACATTTTCACCGTCGTGTATTACTGACAGGACCGGCATGGCATCTCGGAACAACACCTCGAAGGGAATTTTCGGAAAGGTCCGTCTGCCGGTCTCGGCGTCGTACCTCACGCCGCGTCCGCGCAGACGTATGCTGCTGTGGGGCGCCATGGCCTGTGCCGCGGTGATCGTGTACGCAGCGGCCGATCTGCTGCTGCTTGGCGGCTCCTCGCTGTCGGCGGGTGATCTGTCGACGCATCACGCCATGTACAGCAACGACTGTGCGCGCTGCCATTCCGAACCGCGGGCGGCTGTGCGCCGTAAATGCGCGGGCTGCCACGAGAAGTCGGGAGACGACATCGGCGTGTACTCGACGCGCGCGCATTACCGCTACCGATCCGACGATCCTGCGCGTATCAGACGCGGCGTCGAGGCGCATGGCGACGACCTGCAGTGCGCCGACTGCCACGCCGAACACAAGGGCCGCGAGGCCTCGATCAGCGCGGTCACAGACGCGCAGTGCATCACCTGCCACGACGCGGGCTCGTTCACCGGCGGGCATCCCGAATTCGAGTTTGCGCGCACGCAGACGCCGGACGATTCGGCGCTGCTCTTCACACACATCCGCCACATGAAGTTCGTGTCCGAAAAACTCGCGAAGGAACGCGGCATCACGTATCTCGAACAGTCGTGCCTGTACTGCCACGTGCCCGCGCCGGACGGGAAAAACTTCAAACCCCTCGACTTCGACACACAGTGCGGCGACTGCCACCTCACCGTGACATCCGAAACGGCGTCCCTGCCCGTGGCCGACGTGATGAATCCCGCGGCTCCGGGCGTGGAGACCCTCGAGATGATACAGCGGCGCGGCGGACCCGGCACGCGCTGGGCCTTCTATACCAATCCGAACGAATTTTCCGGCGGCGGCGGCGGGCGCGTGAAGAAGTCGCCCGTGTATCACAAGGATCCCTGGGTGCTCGAGAATCTGCGGCGACTGCGGGGCATGTTGTACTCGGATCTCGGGATATCGGATCTGCTGCTCGCGGCCGGATCCACGCTGCAACCGCGCACGCGGGCGCAGTACCGCGAGGCCGTGCGCACGCTGCAGGGTTACGCCGACGAATTGCGGTCGCGTCCCGAACAAGAAATTCAGGATGATCTTGTCCTTATCAACGACGCGCTGAAAAAGGTTGCCGCGCGCCTCGAGCGTTTAAGCGACACCCTCGCGGCCTCGGCCTTCGAACTCGCCATGTCGCGGCAGAATCCGAACATCACACCCGCGATGCGCGCCGAGATAAACGACCTCGCGCTCAAACTTGCCAAGCCCTGCCTCGTGTGCCACGTGGTCGCGGACGCGTCGGTACAGGCCGTGGCTGCGGATCAGCGGCTGCTGCGACGCGCCGAGTTCAACCACCGCGCGCATATCGTCGACAGCCGCTGCCTCGACTGCCACACCGACATTCCGATCACGAAGGAGATGGCGGGAAAAACACCGGTGGGTCTGCTTGCGGACCGCGCCGCGGTGCAAAACATTCCAAAGAAGGAGAATTGCGAGAAGTGTCACAGCTCGTCGCGCGCTTCCACGAACTGCGTGTCATGCCACTCATTCCACCCCGACAAAACGCAGCGCGCCAATCTGACGCTGTTCGTCAACGACAAATGAAAATGACGCATCGCCTGACACGGGCGGCAGAGAGGAAACACACGTGAGCGCGCAATTATTCTCCCGCACCGGACAGCTTGCAGGTGCCTCGTTTGCCATCACCGACGAGGCGCGGATCGGCAAGGCCGCGGATAATTCCATCGTCCTGTACCCGGAAATCATTTCGAGCCGTCACGCGCGCATCTGGTACGACAAGGCCGCGGGCGCGTACTTCATCGAGGATCTGAGCAGCCGCAACGGCACACGGATCGATGGTATGCGCGTGACGCGCCCGACACGGCTCGACAGTCCGTGCATCGTGACCTTCGCAAACGTCTTCGACTTTGTGTTCCTCGTGCACGACGGAGAAGTGCCCGTGCGTCAGAAGCAGCCGACCGCTCCGCGCGCGAAAGAGGTCGCGTCCGCGCAGGCAAAATCCACCCCTGCACACTCCGCGTCCGCGCAGGCAAAATCTACCCCTGCACAGTCCGCGTCCGCGCAGCCGCGTCCCAGTCCCGCACCCTCCGTCGCCCAGCCCGCACCCATGGCGGCGCAGTCGGAGCGGGGCAAAACGGAATTTTCGGACGACGCCTTTATCGCTCCGGCGATTGGATCGGCCGCACCAGCGCCTGAGCGCGCAAAGACGGAGTTTTCGGATGACGCGGGAATGATGCCCGCGCTCGGATCGAATCCGCTTACACCGGAGCGCGGCAGGACGGAATTCTCGGATGACGCGGGAATGCTGCCCGCGCTCGGATCGAATCCGGCTCCGCCGGAAAAGGGTGTCACCGAGTTTTCGGATGCCGCTGCCTCGATTCCATCCCTCGTACCCTCGTCCACCGCGGCTCCGGACGTCGTGTATCAGCTTCGTGTGAATGTGCCAGGGGCGACGCCGCGTGTCTTCACGCTGCTGGAGGGCGAGAACACCATCGGCCGCGAAGACGGCTGCAGCATCGTGCTCAACGAGGCATCGATGTCGCGCCGTCACGCCGCGATAGTGATACGCGGCGGCGCGGCGGCGCTTCGCGACCTTGGCAGCAAGAACGGAACGATGATCGGAGACCGTCGCATCACGGGCGAACAGCAGCTTCGCGCCGGCGACACGCTGCGTTTCGGCAGCGCGACGGCCGTCTTCGATCGTGTGGCATCATGACGCAGTGGGCACAAGACAGCGGAGAAGCTCGGCACATGGAGAATAGAGAGGATCAGGCGCGGGAAGGTATGTTACCCCTCGCGGAACCCGTGACACTGCCGCCCGTGCTCGACGTGTTGATAGTGGGCGGCGGACCCGCGGGCACCGCCGCGGCGTTCCGCGCGAAGGAACTGGGCCTCGCGGCCCTGGTGATCGACTACGACGACATCATGAAACGCATTCGCGACTACGCGAAGGACAAGCTTATCCTTCCTGATTTCGGCGGAGGTGACAAGATGGCGTTTCCTGTTGCGGGTCCACTTATCGAGAAGCTCTCCTTCTCGCCGATGGACAAGGACGACATGTTTACGCTGTGGAAATCGTGGTACGGTGAATACAGCATCCCCGCGCAGACCGGCGTGGAACTGCTGGGACTCGCGGGCCGCAGCGACGGCGCGTGGAATGTGCGCGTGTACAATCACAACACAAAGAACGAAGGCCGCTGCGCCGCGCGCCACGTGGTGCTAGCCATCGGCCGCGGCGTGCCGCGCCGCTTCGACATACCGGGCAATGCCGACGGCATCGCGTACCGCCTCAACGACGCGGCCGCGTATATCGGAGAGCCCGCCTGCGTCATCGGCGGAGGCACCTCGGCGGCGGAAGCCGTGATCGAGATTTCGCACGCGAAGACACGCGCGGGTGATACGACGGCCGTGTACTGGTCCTACCGCGGCGACAAACTGCCCAAGGTCTCGAAAGCTCTGGCGGAGGTGTTCTTCGAGGCGTACATCGGCAACGGCAACATCCGCTACCATCCCGGCAGCGAGCCCGTGGCGGTGGTGACCGGACCCGACAAACGCGAGTATCTGACCGTGCGCACCGACCGCCGCATGATGAACGGCCGCCCGAACGAAAGCGTCCATTTCGAATTCCTGAAAGAGTACTGCATCGCGTGTATCGGCGAGGACATTCCCGAGGGGCTGCTCGCCTCGATGGGAATCTCGCTGGTGACCGGCGGTCCGTCGAAGAAAAAACGGATGGCCGTCACAACACTGCTCGAGACGCAGCAGCCCTGCGTGTACCTGATCGGCGACATTCTCAGCCAGGCCTATCTCGAAGTGACGGACTTCGCGGCCGATCCCGCGGAATTCCCCGAGATCAAACATCGGGGGAATATCAAGGCAGCGATCGTGGACGGCGTGTATGTGATGGATGTGATACGGCAGCGCCTCGACGGCGTTGCCGACGTGCAGGTGCAGGTGCAGTTTGCCGATGCGCCCCCGGCAGGCACCGCCCCGCGCGTGACCATGGTTCCGGCATCGCCCGACGCGGCTCCGCCTCCCGCGCCGCGTGAGATGCAACAGGACGCGGACGCGGCGGCCGCGGCGTATCTCGTGCGTCTGCTGCCCGGGAATGTCGAGGAGAATGAATATGCACTGCAGACACAGCGTGTGACACGCATCGGCCGCAGCGAGGCCGACATCGTGTTCGCCGACGATCCGTATCTCGCGGAGACGCACGCGTCCATCGTGCACGGACCGGACGGCTCCACACTCCGGGACGACAGCGGAGGAAGCGGCGTGTTGCTGCGCCTTCCCGAAGGCGTGCCGTACGCGGTGCAGCCGGGCGATCTGCTCAAACTCGGCCGTCAGTTCCTGCTCTTCCGCGGCGAGGGGCGGGTGTCGGAGTATGTGCACTACGACAGGGCGGGTAAGGAGATCCGCCGGTATCCCGTGCCGGAGAAAACCGTCGTGCTCGGACGCGAGGCGCCCGACATCACACTCGACGCGGACGACGGCACACTCTCGCGCAGGCATCTTTCGATCACTCTGCGCAACGGTCTGCTGTACGCGAAGGACCTGAAGAGTGTCAACGGCACGTGGAGAAAAATAGTGCAGGCAGCGCCGCTGCAGAACGGCGATGAATTCCGCCTCGGGCAGCAGACCTTCCGCTATGTGCAGAAAGTGGAAATCACCAGCGACCGCAGGCATTCGGGATTCTTCCCGCCCATGCCCGCTGAGGCGCCGCCCGCGGCAGCACCCGCACCCGCGGCAGCGTCCGTGCCCGTTCCGGCATCGGCGGCCGCGGGTGCGTCCGCGCCTGGCGAAATACCGGATATGGTGGTCCTTTTTCCCGCGCTCGGAGTCTCAGCCCCGTTCGAGAAGGGCAACACCGTGTGTGACGCGGCGGAGAAGAGCGGCGTGAAGATCGTGGCCGAGTGCCATGCGGGCATTTGCGGCAGCGACCCCATTCGTATTATCGCGGGACGGGAGCACCTCGCGCCCCCGGGCGACGATGAAACCGGGACGCTCGAAGACATCTGCGGACTCGAGGCCGGTGAATGCCGGCTGGCCTGTATGGTGCGTCCGACACGCGGCATCGCCGTCGAAATTCTCAGCAACGGGTAAGGGAGCGCCGGTCCGGTGAAACGAAAAGCCACAGTGGATATCGGGAGCGCCTCCGACGTCGGCATGATGCGCCGCGAGAACCAGGATGCCATGGGATATTTCCCCGCCGAGCGGCCCGACCTCGAGAGCGAGAAGGGTTTGCTCTGTGTTGTTGCCGACGGCATGGGCGGCCACAGCGGTGGACGCGACGCCAGCAGCCTGGCCGTCGTCACCGTGCCCGAGGTATACTTCTCGATGCACGGATCCACCATCGCCGAGAGCCTGCACCACGCGCTGCAGGAGGCCAACGCGCGCATCTACCGCACGGCCGACGGCGATCCCGCGCTCCGCGGCATGGGCACCACCTGCTGCGCCCTCGTGCTGCAGCAGCACACAGCCACCATCGCCCATGTGGGCGACAGCCGCGTGTACCGCATCACCGGCACCGGCATCGAGCAGCTCACACGCGACCACTCGAAAGTGGCCGAGATGGTGCGACGGGGCATTCTCACGAAGGAGGAGGCCGAACACCATCCCGAGCGGTCGCATCTGTACCGCGCCCTCGGTGTGCGGCCGACGACGGAGGTGGACATCATCGGCGACATCGCGCTGAGCACCGACGAGTCGTTCCTGCTTTGCAGCGACGGCCTGTACCAGTACGTGCCCGACGCGGAATTGCGGACCCTCGTGCTCGAGCGCCGCCCGCAGGAGGCCTGCGACATGCTGGTGGAACTCGCCAACCGCCGCGGCGGCAGCGACAATATCAGCGTCATCGTCGTGCGGGTGCACTATTCGGGCAGTTTCCTCGACCGCCTCGCCGTGTGGGAGACACGGTAATCGATTCCAACCGGCCATGAACAGAACCAATTTTTCCCGTCCTGCGTTTAAGAAGTACACCACAATCCGGACGTACATGAGTAAAAGGTCCCGAAATACGACACGGGTCGGCGCGGCATGAGCGGCCTCATCGGACAAACGATCGACACCTACGAAGTGCAGGGCGTTCTCGGCAACGGCGGCATGGGCGTGGTGTACCGCGCCGTCGACACGACACTCGACCGTCCCGTGGCGCTGAAGATGATGGATTCGCGCTTCGCCAGCGACGAGATGTTCCTCAAACGCTTCCAATCCGAGGCGAAGGCACTCGCAAAACTGCAGCATCCGGGAATCGTCTCGATTTATGCGCTGCGCGAAACCGCCCAGGGTTTCCTCATCGCGATGGAGTTGGTGGAGGGCGGCACGCTGGCCGACCGTCTGCGGCAGTCCGGACCCATGAGCCCGGAAAGCTGCGTGCGAATATTCTCGCAGATACTCACGGCGCTCGATCATGCGCACGAGGCGGGCATCGTGCATCGCGACATCAAACCCGGCAACATCATGATCACCGCCGACGAACGTGTGAAGGTGACGGATTTTGGTCTCGCAAAAATTCAGCAATCGTCGGCCATGACGATGACGATGGGCACCGCGGGCACTCTCTACTACATGTCGCCCGAGCAGGTGCGCGGCCTCGCCAATGTGGACCGCCGCGGCGACATCTACTCGCTCGGCATCACGCTGTACGAAGCCCTTACCGGACGTGTGCCCTTCGGCGACGATGTGACCGACTTTGCCATACGCAAAGCCATCGTCGACGGCGATCTGCCGCCTCTCGAGAAGGCGAAACCCGATCTGCCGCGCGGTCTTGTGGCCGTGGTGCAGCGCTCCATCGAGAAGGATCCTGAAAAGCGTTATCAGACCGCGGCCGAGATGCGCACAGCGCTCGAGGCGCACGGCTCGGGTGTGGCCGCGGCGCCGCGTGTTGCCGCGGAAACGGTGTTTGTTTCCGACACACCCGCCGCGCCATCGCGGCGGAAATTTCCGCTGCTTCCTGTTGCGGGACTGTTCCTGCTTGTGGCTGTCGCGGCACTGTATTTCCTCTGGCCGTCCATCAGTGGATCCGGATCCGGTGATGCTGACGGCGCCGGAGCACCGTCGGTCGCGGAGAAAAAGTCGGCGGGCGCGGATCCGCCTCCTTCGATTCAGTCTAAACAAGCCGACAGCACGGAGCCGGGTTCGAACACGCAGTCCGATCCGTCCACGATAGAAAAACCGTCCACGGCAACACCCGGCGGCACACGGCCGCGCCAGGATCCGCCGCCACGAAATGAGCGCCGCGTGGAAACTCCCCCCGGTGGCAACACCACGGGTCCCGCCGTTACAACGGAACGTGGCCGGCTCGCCGTGGCGGTGTTCCCGTCGGGCAGAGTGACAGTGGACGGTATCACGCGCAACGCCGATGCGGGACAGACCGCCGGCTTCGACCTTGCGGCCGGATCCAAGACTGTGACCGTGACCCATCCAGTCTACGGCACAAAACGTTTCAGCGCCGCGGTGGATGCGGGCGGAACGCAGAACGTGTCGTTTTATTTCGAGCAGACCATCACCGTCTTTGTTCGGCCGCAGTTCGGCAACATCAGCGTGAACGGCGA
Source organism: Ignavibacteriota bacterium (assembly GCA_016218045.1). NCBI lineage: Bacteria > Pseudomonadati > Ignavibacteriota > Ignavibacteriota bacterium. Next base: position 10,542 of record JACRFB010000050.1, on the reverse strand, counting down.
GGACATCGGTCTGTACACCACAAAAATGCTGACGAAAGGTCCCGGCCGGTACACGATCAACGTGGCCAAGGAAGGGAAGGTTGTGGAGAGTGTGACGCTGAACGGCAAGACCGTGTCGCCAGGGCCGCAGACCATCACCATCGAGGCCGGCGAGCAGAAGCGCGACTACCGGATCATCTTTACCATGAAAGACAAAATCTAAACACCAACGACACACCAGATAGATGGAGGCAGCGATGAATGGAACGAGAAATACGGCGGTGCGCGCGCCGGGCGGGCGCGTGGGGATTCTTGCGGCAGTGGCGGCTGTGTTGATGCTGGCCGCGGGTTCGCTGCATGCCCAGGGCGGCGGCGACGTGAAGAGCAAGATGCAGAAGGCGATGGAGTACTATAACAACGCGTACAATGACGAGGCCATACAACTGCTCAGCGAACTGACGCAGAACGCGGAGTTGGCGAAGGACGACAAGGTGAACGTGTACCTCATCCTCAGCCGCTGCTATTTCGCGAAGGACATGACCGACAAGTCGAAATGGGCGCTGGCGCAGCTCGCGTCGCTTGCGCCGCCGCGTCCCGAACTCGATCCCGAGAACGAGGCGCCGCAGCTCGTGAAGATGTACTACTCGGTCTGCAAGGAGGCCACGGGCAGCGCCGCCATCGAGCGTCCCGATCCGGGCATGCAGACCATCGCCATACTCGACTTCAAGAACCGCCTCGTCGGCGACGACGTGGCCAAATACACGCCGCTCGAAAACGGCTTCGCCGATCTGATGATCGCGCAGTTGAACGGACTCGTGAATCTCAAGGTGGTGGAGCGCGAGCGTATCGCGTGGATATTGCAGGAGATCGGCCTCGAAAACGATCCGGGCAAGTTCGACCAGAACACCGCGGTGCGTGTGGGCAAACAGCTCGGCGTCAATGCCGTGCTGTTCGGCAGCTACATCGGCTTCCCCGGCAAGATGAAACTCAGCACACGTCTCGTGAAAGTGGAGACGGGCGAGATACTCGCCACCGAAGTTGTGAGCGGCGACGTCGACGATTTCGACGAACTCACCGCCAAGCTCAGCACGCTGATCGCGAAGAAGATCAACGTCACCGTGACGGAAAAGGCCGCGCAGGAAAAATCGCCCACGCAGTCGCTCGACGCCATGTTGTTCTACGCCGACGGCGTGACGCTGGTGGAGAAGGGCGACTACCGGTCCGCCCTCGAGAAATTCCAGCAGGCGCTGTCGCTCGATCCGGGCTTTGAGAAGGCGAAGAAACGCATCGAGGTCATCAAGCCGCTGATCGGATAGCGGCATGTCGATATCACAACGTGTGACAGCGGGTTTGATCCCGGCCGTCGCGGCGCTGTTCCTCTCCTGCGCCACCGTGTCCTTCGATCGCAGCGTCGACGAGTTCCGCGAGGAAATCGCGCGGCACGAGGCGGTGCTCGACATCAATCCGCAGAACGCCGACGCGCTGCGCGATCTCGGCGCGATCTACGTGCAGACGCGGCAGTTCGCCAAAGCGAAGGACTTCCTCACGCGCGCAGCGCGCCTGAAGGCGGCCGACGCCAAAACGCGCTTCTTCACCGGCATGCTGCACGAACTGCAGAACGATCCGCAGGCCGCGCTGGCACAGTACACGTCGTTCGCCGATTACTCGCCGCTCTCGCCGTACAGGCGGCTGATGCAGGGCCGCTACGAGACCCTGATACGTGAAACCGTGCGCGCGCAGTTCCGGAGTCTGGTGACGCAGGAACTGCAGCTCACCGATAACGACGTCACGGCAAACACCATCGCCGTGTTCCCGCTGGTGTTCGGCGCGGGCGACGAGAGGTACGCGAGTCTTGGCAAGGGACTGAGCGAACTGTTTATCGCCGATCTCGGCAATGTGTCGAAGCTGCGACTTGTGGAGCGTGTGCGTGTGCGCGAGCTGTCGGACGAGCTGCAGCTCTCGCGCAGCGCCGCCATCGATCAGTCCACCGCGCCGCGGTTGGGACGCCTGCTCAAGGCCGAGCGCATCGTGACGGGTGTGTTCAGCGTGTCGCCCGACAAGGCCGTGCAGATCACGGTCAACGCCGAGGACGTGCTGCGGCGCGCCCCCGCCGCGCCGTTCACACGCAGGGACGATCTCGACAAACTCTTCCGCCTGCAGAAGGACGCGGTGTTTGATCTGCTCACGAAACTCGAGATCAGCATCACACCCGCCGAGCGCGACCGCATCGCGCGCAATCCGACCAACAGCGTCGACGCCTTTCTGCTGTACAGCATCGGCCTCGAGAAGGAGGACGCGCGCGACTTTATCGCGGCGCGGAGCTACTATCAGGAAGCGCTGTCGCTGGACCGGAACTTCACGCTGGCGGCCACTCGGGCTGCGGCGATGGACGGCCTCATCACCGCGGGCACACGCGAACAGACGCTCGCCGCAATACGCGAGATCGAGTCGCGAGGTCCGGTGCTCCGCGTGCCCGCCCTCGCGTCGCAGCGGCTGATCATGTTGATGGACAACGCGGGCGTGTATCCGCAGTCCGGCAGCGCGGGCCGCTCGGCTCCGACCGACGCGTATCGCGCGCCCGCGCCGATACTCACGCTGCGCGAACCTCCGCGTCCGCCCACACGATGACCCCATGTTTCGCAGGCGCCCGGGGCGCCGCGCGCCGGCGGCATACGCCTCGGCGCAATTCACGAGAGAGAGAAAGATGCGAACGATGAAGACATACAGAGGACGACTCGTGCTGCTTCTCGCCATGCTGGCGGGAGCCGCGCCCCTGGCCGCGCAGAACTTCTGGGTGCAGGTGACGCAACCCTCATCGAATCCGGTCGACTTTCTGCTGGTGCATCCATCGAATCGGCTCTTCGCCGCCTCACGGCAGGGCGGGGCGTGGTATTCCGAGAACCGCGGCGATTCGTGGACGATGTCGGGGTTTGCCTCCACCACACTCACGGGCTTCGACGCGAATCCCTTCTCGGGAAGAATGCACGCATCTGCCGGCAACGGCTACTTCATCTCCACCAATAACGGCACGACGTGGCAGTCGCCCGTGAACGAGCCGCTGAACTATCACTCCGTCCACACCTTCGCCTTCCGCAGTGCGCAGGTGAATTACGCAGGCACGCAGCAGATGAATCCCACGCTTCCGCCGTACCTCTACAAGACGCTGAACGGCGGTACCGGCTGGATGAGCCGGTACGTGGGGAAGGGCACCATCAACGGCCTGGTCATCAACCCCACCAACGGGCACCTGTTCCTCGCCGTGCTGAACGACGGCATGCTGCGCACCATCGACGAGACGACGTACGTGTACATCAACGCCGGACTCACAAGCAACAACTTCAGCCGGCTCATCGTCAATACACGCGGACAGCTCTTTCTCGGCACCAGCGACGCGGGCGCCTTCCGCTCCACCAACAACGGCGCCACATGGACGCCGATCATCGCCGGACTCGGCAGCAACACCGTGCGCGACCTCGTGGTGAACGAATTGTTCGTGCTGTACGCGGCAACCGACGCGGGCGTGTATCAATCCACCAACAACGGCGGGCAGTGGACGCCGCTCAGCAGCGGCTTGAGCACCACGCGCATCACGTCACTCGCCATCGACGACGACGGCTATCTGTACGCGGGCGCTGCCAACGGGGCGGTGTTCCGCAGCAACGGATCCACCGAGGCCTCCTTCGCCGCGCAGCAGAGCGTCTCCTTCGGCGACGTGCCCGTGAATCAACAGGGCACGTATCCTCTGACCGTGCGCAACGCGGGAACAAAGGCGCTCGACATAAGCTCCGTCGTTTCATCCAATCCCGCTTTTACCGTCGCACCTTCTTCGGCGGTAATACCAGCCGGAGGCAGCAGCGACTTCCAGCTCACCTTTGCGCCGCAGCGTTCGGGACCCGACTACACGCGCTTTTTCTTTTCCCACAACGGTCAGGCCTCGCCCGACACAGTCAGCGCAAGCGGCAACGGCATCGCGCCCGAGTTCACCGCAACGCCGCCGTTTTTGCTTTTCGGCGACGTGCCGGTGGGTGAGCAGCGCTCGAAGGACGTGCGCGTGAGCAACACCGGCAACGCGCCGCTGCGCATACTCTCGGCTGCGAGCGACAACGGGGCGTTCAGCGTGACGCCCATGTCCGCCTACATCCTGCCGTCGCAGTATCAGGACTTCACCGTCACATTCGATGCGCGCGACGCGCGGCAGTACGTCGGCAACATCGTGTTCACCGACAACACCCACGCGGGCAGCAACAGCGTGCAGATAAGCGGCACGGGCAGCACGGCCGACATACTGCTCGCGGGCACGCAGGTGGACTTCGGCGACGTGCCCCTCGGCGCCACCGGCCGCGACAGCATCCTGATCACTAGCAGCGGCACCGTGCCGCTCGTGATCACTTCCGTCGATTCCGACAATCCCGCCTTCCGCGGCGATGTGGATCCTGCACCGCTGCAGCCCGGCGCGAAGACCTTTGTGCGCATGACCTTCACGCCCGGCACACGCGGACAGGCGCAGGGCGCCATCACGCTGCGGCACAACGGTGGGACGCGTGAATCGCGCATCAGCGTCGACGGCATCGGTGTCTCGCCCGCGTTCACCGTGAATCCCGCGCGCATCGACTTCGGACAGGTGACACTCGGATCGGTGCGACGCGACAGCGTGCTGGTGCGTAACACGGGCAACGCCGCGCTCTCGATACAAACTGCCGCGACGGCCGCGCCTTTCAGCGTGCAGCCCGCAAACGCGCTGCTCCAACCGCAGGAGACCGCGGTCTTTTTTGTGTCGTATTCACCGGCCGCCGTGGGAGCGCAGAACGGTCTGCTGCTGTTCACTCACAGCGCCGACACCTCGCCCGACACCGTCACACTTGCGGGCACGGGCACCGCACAGCAGGCTGCATCGTTCAAGGCCGAACCGCGCGCGCTTGATTTTGCCGACGTGCCCGTGAACGGCACCGCGACGCGCAACGTGACCGTGCGCAATCCCGGCACCGCGCCGCTCGACATCACCACCATCACGGCGTTCCCCGCGCAATTCAGTGTGTCGCCCGGTCCAACCGCCATCCCGCCCGGCGGGACCGTGGTCTTCACGGTCACCTTCGCGCCGACAGTCATCGGCACGCGGCAGGGCGGCGTGGTGTTTGTACACAACGGGCAGCCCGCGCGCGATACCGTGACCGTGCGAGGCAACGGCGCCGCGGCATCACGGCCAGGATTTGCGCTGCTGCCGCAGGACCTCGCCTTCGGCAACGTCGCCGTGGGTGATACGGCCATCGACAGCGCGCGTGTCACAAACACTGGTAATGCACTGTTGCGTATCACGTCCGTGAACAGCAGCAACGCGGCTTTTGCCGTGAGTCCGACGAATGCACAAATCGATTCGGGGGAGAGCCGCTTCCTGCGTGTGCGATTTATTCCTCCAACCACGGGCCTGCACAGCGCGAATCTGGTGATCTTCCATAACGGATCCACATCACCCGACACGCTGCAGGTCGGTGGCAGGGGCACGGATCCACTCGCGCCCATATTCTCCACCGCCGCTGCGAGTGTGCAGTTCGACTCCGTCGAGATCGGCAGCGCCGATACGGCGGGTGTTCTGGTGTCGAATCTCGGCAACGCGCCGCTCGTGATTTCGTCCGTCACCTCCGACACCGCGGTGTTTACGGTGCTGCCCGTATCCGCAACAATTCCGACCGGCGGGAGCAGGCGTTTTGTTGTGCAGTTCGCGCCGACGGCCGTGGGTATGCAGGCGGGGCTGCTCAGCTTCACACACAACGGCACACCGCCGCTTGACAAAATCCTCGTATCCGGCACCGGCGTCACTCCGGGCGGCGGAAAGGCCGTGTGTATCGTGACGCCCGACGTCATCGACTTCGGCTTCATTGAACTCGGCCGCGACACCGTGGAGACGGTGACCGTGCGTAATCCGGGCACGGAGGATCTGCGCATCAACGCCATCACCGTGTCGAACACGATTTTCTCCGTCGCGCCGGATCCACCCGTCACCGTGCGTCCGGGTGACAGCACGGTGTTTACCATCCGTTTTGCGCCGAGGAACACCGAGAACGAAACCGGCGTGGTGGAATTTCATCACAACGCGCAGGGCGGTAACACACGCCTGTGGCTCTCAGGCGCGGGGTTCTCGCAGGGACTGGTACTTTCGACACGGCGCATCGATTTTGGCGGCGTGGAATTGGGCTCCGCCGCCAGCGACACCATCATCGTGCGGAACGCGAACGAATTTCCCGCGATGATCACACGTATCGTCAGCGACGACGCGCAGTTCTCGTTGTCTCCGACTTCCGCCACGATCGAGACCTTCGACGAGCGCCGCTTTGTGCTGCGTTTCACTCCATCGTCCCTCGGCGCGCAGGCCGCGCGGCTGCGGCTCATCGGCACGGCCGACGACACGCTGGCCGTCATCGAAAGCACGGGCACCGGACTCGCGGGCGCCGTGCAGGCCGTGGTGGGCGACGGGCGCGCGGGTGCCGACATCCCCGTCACCGTGCAGGTGCAGCCCGGATTTCCGACAAATACATCCGTTTTGTATTACCGCAGCGCGGGTGCGACCGTGTACACACCTCTCGCACTGCAACCCGCGGGTTCCGCGTTAGCGGCAACCATTCCCGGCACGGGAGTCGGCTTGCGCGGCGTCGAGTATTACGTCGAGATCGCGAGCAGCGCGGGCGACACACTGTATTTCCCCGCGACCGAACCGCAGACCCGGCCGGCGCTGATCCGCGTCTCCATACCCGGCGCACAGTATCCGCACGCCATGCGCGGCGACAGCTACAGGATGGTGTCGGTGCCGGCGGAGCTGGCGGAGAGCGCTCTGCCCGCCGTGTTCACCGACGACCTCGGCCGGTACAACCGGCGCATGTGGCGCCTCTTCCACTGGGAAAGCGGCGATTACCGCGAGTACGAGGACATTCGCAGCGTGATGCAGCCGGGCACGGCACTGTGGCTCGTCACCTACAACGGCATGAGCTTCGACGTTGACGCGGCACTCTCCGTCGACACACGCGCGCCGCAGCAGTTTGTGCTCGAACCAGGATGGAATCAGCTCGCAGGGCACTTCGCGTTTTCCGTGGCCTGGGCGGATGTGATCGCGGAAAGCCGCGCCGACAACAGCGTGATTTCGCAGCCGTATTTCTTTGACGGCGAGCAGTATGTGCCCGGACGCCAGGCCCTGCAGTCGTGGGACGGCTACTTTGTCTACAACGACACGCCCGGTTCGGTGACGCTCACAGTGCCTCCGGTGGAGGCGCCGCCGGGTCTGATCAAATCCGCGGAGCAGAAACCGCTGACAGCCGACGCCACCCTCGCAATGCAGATCACCGCCGCGTTCCCAGTCACCGGCAGGTCAGACCGTCACAACTTCGTGGGCTTTGTGCCGCGGAACGGCGCGCGGCGGAATATCAACGTGCTCGAGCCGCCGCTGCCTGATCGGCTCGGCCGCATCAGCATCGATGACGACGGAACAGCAGTCATGGAAAAATTTCGTGAAGACGCCGGACATGGGGCGGCATGGGATCTGCGTGTGGAAGCACCCGCGGGCGAATCCTCGGCGGACCTGATGCTTCAACCCGATGCGGCATTGCCCCGCGGATACGCGATGTATCTCTTCGATCTCGATGCGGGCCGCGCCGTGCCCGTGGAGCAGGGGCTCGCTCGCGTGGACGTCCGTGCGGGAACACGGCGGTTGCGCCTGGTGCTGGGTACCGAAGAGGATGCGCGGCGACTCGCGGACGGCATTTCGCCGCAGCCACTCGTTTTGGCTTTGATAGATGCGGCGCCCAATCCCTCGTCGGAAACGACGATGATCCGCTACACCGTTGATGCGCGCAGCACCGTGACCGTCGACGTCCACGACGCGCTGGGCAGGCATGTGCGCACCCTCGCGCATACGGAACAGGTGGCCGGTGTGTACTCGGTGTTGTGGGATGGCCGCGATGCACGGGGCCGACTCTGCAGCGAAGGTGTCTATCACGTGTCCGTCGCAGCGGACGGTCGTATCGTCACACGGTCACTTCTTCGAATCGCCAAATGAGAGAGACAGCCATGCGCACATTCCCGACACTCCTCGTGTTTTGTCTGATACCGCTTGCGGGTCTCTCGTCCGTTGTTGCACAGGATGGAACCGACATCATCGGACGCTCAATCACCGTGCGTATCATGCCACTGTACCAGCAGTGGTCGGTCGAAGGGGAGCAGAGCTTCGGTGAATTCGGCAGCGAGGTGTCGGTGTACCTTCCACTGCTTCGCGAGTTCGCCGTCACTGTGCGCAACACGCCCGTGAGCACCATGGGCGGTGGTGTGGAGAGGATGAGCGGCCTGACCGATACGCAGCTTGGTCTGCTGTATCACCTCGAGGAAGCACGCCTCGTTTTTTCCCTGGGTGCAAATCTTCCGACGGGGCAGCGCTCGCTGACACGCGACGAATTTCTTTCGAATGTGTTGCTGAGCAACGCGGCCCTGGGTATGCAGGTTTCACAATTCGGTCAGGGTCTGAATCTGAATCCCGGCGTATTGTGGTCGGTGCCTGTCGGCGACGCAGCGGCGTTTGGCGCGGGGGCGACATATCAGTACAAGGGCGTCTTTGTGCCGCTCACCGGCAGCGGCGACTACGATCCCGGCGACGAGATACTCGTGACCGCGGGCTTTCATGTATCCCTCGCCGATGCCACCAGTCTGGCGCTCGACCTGCTGTACACACGCTACGGCAAGGACGTGTTTGAAAACGAGGACGTGTACGCTGCGGGTGATAAGCTTGTGGCGGGATTGCAGTACAACACCGCCTTCGAGAACAACCGCTTGGTTCTCGCGGCGAGGTACCGCAGTCATGGCAAGGGACAGGCGCCGATCGCGGGTGTGCTTGCGCCCGCGCTGTCGAAGGGCGAGCCGAACAACGCCGATATCAGCGCCTCGTACTCGATGTATTTTTCCGAACGTTTCACACTCGGTCTCTCGCTCGGTTTCCAGTACTTCGAGGAAGTCGATACACCCGTCGCGCCGGGCCGCCTCACCACCATCTCGGGCGCCATGCTCGCGGGTGTGGGACTCGCTCCCGCATTCTCTCCGACACGCGACATCACAATCCCGCTGCGGCTGCGTTTTCAATTGGGCAGCATGCAGGGCAGCCGCACGTTGACCGGCCTCGAGGCCGGGATCGGAGTTGTGTGGGGGATATAGCGGGGAACCGCGTGAGCGGGGAAGGGAAAGAATGAACGCTGTCGCTGCTTCGAACACGGTACACGTGACACGTGACAAGTAACACGTGACAAGTAACAAGTAACACGTAACACGTTCCACGTAACAAGTAACACGTTTCTACGATCCACGTGGTTACTTTCCACGTTGCTACTTTCAACGGAGCCCGAGCGCAGCGAAGGGCGACAGGACGGAGCCCGAGCGCAGCGGAGGGCGACAGGATGGTCGTTACACGTAACAAGTAACACGTGACACGTTTCTACGATCCACGTGGCTACTTTCCACGTTGCTACTTTCAACGGAGCCCGAGCGCAGCGAAGGGCGACAGGATGAGCCCGGAGCGAAGCGGAGGGCGACACGATGAGCCCGGAGCGAAGCGGAGGGCGACACATGCCAGCCCCGGGCGTCAGCCCGGGGGAAGGCGCGCCCAACGGATTTCGTGAGCCCGGAGCGCAGCGGAGGGCGGCACAACGGTCGTTACACGTAACACGTCACACGTTTAACGACCAACGTGTCTACTTTCCACATTGCTACTTTCAACGGAGCCCGAGCGCAGCGAAGGGCGACACAGAGGGGCTCTGCGCACTTGCGCGAACGGAATCGGGAACCGTTTCGCACTCTCTCGCGTATAATGCCTTGGGGTTGATTTCGACAAGGATTTTCCTGGGAGATTTTATGGCGCATTCCTTCGTCAAGCTTTATGTCCATGCAACCTTTCACATCGCACGCCATGGAAACTTGATTCCTGAATCAAAGGTGGAACAACTTCATGCGTATCTCAATGGCGTATTCTGTCAACTCGGTGTGAACGGATGCGATATCGGTGGAACGGAGGACCATGTCCACGTCCTTTTCCTTCTCCCCGCCACAATTCTTATCGGCGAACTTATAGGACGTGTGAAGGCGAACTCGTCGCGCTGGATGCGGCAACAAGGAGTGCGGAATTTTCGATGGCAGATCGGATATGCAGGGTTCTCGGTAAGCGCGTCTGGAGTGAACAATGTTCGTCGGTACATACACAATCAAAAAGAACATCATCGAATAATGTCGTATGAGGAGGAAGTGATGCTTCTCTTCCGAGAATATGGGATCCAGTACACGAAGCGATTTTTCGAGGGTGCGGATTCTGATTATGTTTAGGTCGGATATCCCGAGATCGTTCCTTTTGTGTCGCCCTTCGCTGCGCTCGGGCTCCGTCGAACGTAGCAAAGTTGAAAGTAGCTACGTGGATCGTGGAACGTTGAACGTGCGACGTGATACGTGCGACGTGATACGTGCGACGTGATACGTGCGACGTGATACGTGCGACGTGATACGTGCGACGTGATACGTGCGACGTGATACGTGCGACGTGATACGTGC
>JACRFB010000049.1 GCA_016218045.1 Ignavibacteriota bacterium | reverse complement strand
TTCGCTGCGCTTGGGCTCCGTTGAACGTAGCAAAGTTGAAAGTAGCCACGTGGATCGTAGAACGTGGAACGTGGATACGTGTTACGTTCTTTCGCCCTCAGCTGCGCTCCGGGCTCCTGGTGTCGCCCTTCGCTGCGCTCGGGCTCCGTTGAATGTAGCAACGTGGAAAGTGGCCACGTTGATCGTAGATACGTGTCACGTGTTACTTGTTGCGTGTAACGTGGCAACGTGTAACGACCATTGTGCCGCCCTCCGCTGCGCTCCGGGCTCACGAAATCCGTTGGGCGCGCCTTTCCCCGGGCTTACGCCCGGGGCTGGCATGTGCCGCCCTCCGCTACGCTCCGGGCTCCGTTGTGTCGCCCGTCGCTTCGCTCGGGCTCCGTTGAACGTAGCAAAGTTGAAAGTAGCCACGTGGATCGTAGAACGTGGAACGTGGATACGTGTTACGTTCTTTCGCCCTCCGCTGCGCTCCGGGCTCCGTTGTTTCGCCCTTCGCTTCGCTCGGGCTCAGTTGAAAGTAGCAACGTGAATCGTCACAACGTGACACGTGTTACGTCGAAGGTGGAACGTAGCAAGGTAGAACGTTGCAATGTCGGAACGTGGAACGTGGATACGTGTTACGTGTGACGTACTGTCGCCCTCCGCTACGCTCCGGGCTCACGAAATCCGTGGGGTGCCTCTCGGACGGTTAGACGATTAGACGATCAGCCGATTAGACGGTTGGCCGATTACACAATAAACCGACACATCGGTCCGATTCTGTCAGCGATCCATCCCACATGTGCGCGAATCGCGAATAGGCTCCGACAGGGGCGACCGGCGGTCGCCCGATTCACCCGGCGCCACATCAGCCGATAAACCGAATCATCGATCCGATTCTGTCCGCGATCCATCCCACATGTGCGCGAATCGCGAATAGGCTCCGACAGGGGCGACCGGCGGTCGCCCTTCAGGCACATCCGCCGAACTACAGCCCCGGAGGGGCGGCATTCATCAACCCACGCCGTGAGGCGTGGGGGTGCGGCGTGTGACGGGAATTCAAGAGCCCCGGAGGGGCGGCATTCAGAAGTCAAGTTCCTGGAGTGTGAATGTGGCTTAATTGCGTTCAAGATGCCGATGCAGTTCGAGACACTGCCAGTGCACTCTCCAACGGTAACGGATTTCCATCGCCCAGTGTCCTGGAATGCCGCCCGCTTCGCGGGCTCATCGTGTCGCCCTTCGCTTCGCTCAGGGCTCCGTTGAACGTAGCAACGTGGAAAGTGGCCACGTTGATCGTAGAAACGTGGAACGTGGATACGTGTTACGTTCTTTCGCCCTCCGCTTCGCTCCGGGCTCCTGGTGTCGCCCTTCGCTGCGCTCGGGCTCCGTTGAAAGTAGCAACGTGGAAAGTGGCCACGTTGATCGTAGAAACGTGGAACGTGGATACGTGTTACGTGTGACGTACTGCCGCCCTCCGCTTCGCTCCGGGCTCACGAAATCCGTTGGGCGCGCCTTCCCCCGGGCTTACGCCCGGGGCTGGCATGTGCCGCCCTCCGCTACGCTCCGGGCTCATCGTGTCGCCCTTCGCTTCGCTCGGGCTCCGTTGAATGTAGCAACGTGAATCGTCGCAACGTGACACGTGTTACGTCGAAGGTGGAAGGTAGCAAGGTAGAACGTTGCAACGTCGGAACGTGGAACGTGGATACGTGTTACGTGTGACGTACTGTCGCCCTCCGCTGCGCTCCGGGCGGGTTCATTACGCTTGAAGTTGCTGCTCTCGAATCCATGAGCCTGCGAAACGGACAGCGGGCTGGAATGCTCGTCTCTGTTGCGTATTTTACCTTCGCTTCACACATACGCGCTCCCCATTCCCCCGTCTCACGTCTCACGTCCCCCGTCCCCCGTCCCCCGTCTCACGTCTCACGTCTCACGTCCCCCGTCTCACGTCTCACGTCTCACGTCTCACGTCCCCCGTCTCACGTCTCACGTCACACGCCATGCTCGAATACGCCTCCTGGGTAAAAGCCAATCCTCTGCTTTCCGCGTTTATACATTTTGCGGTGCTTGGGACACTGGGTGAGTTTGTATCGCATCTGATTCGGACAAAGAGTGCGGCGGGCTTCGGGAGTCCGCTGGTGATTGTCGGGAAAGTGCTCGCGTGGGCGGTGCTCGGCATTGTGATCAAATACGGCTTCGCGGGCATGAAGGGATTTGTGGCCGCGCTGCTCGAACACGGCATGCTCCCGGCGTGTATGAACGACGGCGTTGCACGCGCCTTCGCCATCTCGGCCGCGACCAATGTGTTTTTCGGTCCGCAGATGATGTTCTTTCACCGCTGGGAAGACAACCTCATCCTGCGCCGCAGCGATTATTCCGGGATGAAAAAACCGCTGATGACACTGCTGTGGTTCTGGATACCGGCGCACACCATCACGTTTTCACTGCCGCCGGATTTCCAGATCGGACTCGCGGCCGTCTGGTCGGTTGCCCTGGGTCTTATCCTCGGCCTCGCCGCACCGAAAAAATAATTCCGCTGAGATTTCGATCCGTTCCGCGGGCATGACAATCCGTTCCGCGGGCATATCAATCCATTCCGCGGACGTTTCAATCCGTTCCGCGGGCATGCAATCCGTTCCGTTGGCATCGCAACTCATTCCGCGGGCATATCAATCCATTCCGCGGGCATGACAATCCGTTCCGCGGGCATGCAATCCGTTCCGTTGGCATCACAACTCATTCCGCGGACGTTTCAATCCGTGCAATGACGTTTTCACGCCGTGCAATGACGTTTTCACACAGTGTAATGGGGTTTTCACGCCGTGTAATGACATTTTTACGCCGTGTAATGACGTTTTCACGCCGTGCAATGACGTTTTCACGCAGTGCAATGACGTTTTCACGCAGTGCAATGACGTTTTCACGCCGTGCAATGACGTTTTCATGCCGTGCAATGGAGTTTTCATGCCGTGCAATAGAGTTTTCACGCCATGCAAAGAAGTTTTCACTTCGCATAGTCTTTGCCGATGTCGGCACTTTTCTGCATCTTTGTCGGAACGTGGTGCATTAACACTGAAGTAACGCGGAACAATGAAGCGCAAATCGAGAAGCACATGGATGGGATACGGACGGCAGGCGGCCGTCGCGATGTCCATTCCCCCGTGCCGCTGCACGACGCGCTCGCGGAAGATTCTCGACTTCAAACATTACTGCACCGACGCTCCCATCTGACCCTCCTCCCCCGCCTCCGACCGGGCGCCGCGGCACACGCGCGCACCGCGTTCCTCATACAACACTTTCCGTATCCGTACCACCACATCCCGGCACGTCCTGTGCCGACTGGAGAAGTCCGACATGAAAGCAACTGATTTCCTGAGCATCCGGGACGTCACCGGCGAGGAGATCCTCGAGACCTTCCGTATCGCATCCGACATGAAGGCCGACCGCATGAAATACTCCGAGGCCCTGAAGGGAAAGGCCCTCGCGATGATTTTCGAGAAACCCTCGCTGCGCACCCGCACCACGTTCGACATCGGCATACAGCAGCTCGGCGGATATTCGCTGTATCTCTCGCCGGCTGAAATAAGTCTCGGCAAACGCGAGTCGGTGTACGACGTCGCGAAAAATCTCGAGCGCATGGTGCAGGGCATCATGATCCGCACGTTTGCGCATCAGATCGTGGTCGACATGGCCAAATACGCGTCGGTGCCCGTCATCAACGGCCTCACCGACTATTCGCATCCCTGCCAGGCGATGGCCGACTTCCTCACGCTGCAGGAAGTGAAGGGCGATTTGAAGGGACGCAAGCTCACCTACGTGGGCGACGGCAACAACGTGGCGCATTCGCTGATGTTTGCGGGCGCGCGGCTCGGCGTCCATGTGACCGTGGCGTGTCCGAAGGGCTTCGAGCCCAACGCCAAGGCGCTGGAAGACGCGATGGCCGACGCGAAGGAAACCGGCGCGGTGATCGAGGTGGTGTATGATCCCGCCGAGGGCGTGAAGAATGCCGACGCCGTGTACACCGACGTGTGGGCGTCGATGGGTCAGGAAGCCGAGGCCGCCGAGCGCAAGAAGATTTTTGCGCCGTATCAGGTGAACGAAGCGCTGATGGCGCACGCAAAGTCCGACGCCATATTTATGCACTGCCTGCCCGCGCATCGCGGCGACGAGGTGACAGACGGCGTGATCGATTCGGCCGCATCGGTTGTGTTCCAGGAGGCCGAAAACCGCCTGCACGCGCAGAAGGCGGTCATGTATCAGTTGATGAAATAATTCATGAACGAACCGCGCCATACCGCGCTCATCGCGATCGGCGGCAATTCGCTGATCCGCGCCGGCGAACGCGGCACCATCGAGGAACAGCTCGCCAACGCCCACGCCACCGCGCGCAGCATCGCGCGTATGGTGGCGCAGGGCTGGCGTGTCGTGATCACACACGGCAACGGTCCGCAGGTCGGCGCCGCGCTGCTGCGTTCGGAACGCGCCAGCGGCGAGGTGTACACACATCCGCTGGACGTGTGTGTGGCCACCACGCAGAGCGAGATCGGCTACCTGCTGCAGCGCGCGATGGAGGAGGAACTGCGGCACATCGGACTCACAACGCCGGTCATGACCGTGCTCACGCAGGTGCGCGTCGATCCCGACGATCCCGCGTTCAGGAATCCGACCAAACCGATCGGACCCTTCTATTCGCGCAACGTCGCAGAGGAAAAACGCCGCGCGCTGGGGTGGGACATCGTCGAGGACTCCGCCCGCGGATGGCGCCGCGTCGTGCCCTCGCCGGAACCTGTCGAGGTGTTCGAACAGGATATCATCCGCACCATCCTCGATCTCGGCATGATCGTCATCGCCCTCGGCGGCGGCGGCATACCCGTCATCGAGCGGCCGCATTTCCGCGTCGACGGCTGCGAGGCCGTCATCGACAAGGACCGCGCCTCGGCCCTGCTCGCGGCGGGACTCGGCGTGGACCTCTTCATCATCAGCACCGATGCCGACCGCGTGTATCTGGACTATAAAAAGCCGGGCATGCGCGCCATCGACCGCGCAGGCGTCGCCGAGATGCAGGCGCACCTCGAGGCGGGCCAGTTCCCGCCCGGCAGCATGGGTCCCAAAGTGGAATCGGCCCTGCGCTTCCTGCGCGGCGGCGGCCGCGAGGTGATCATCACCTCGTACGAACATCTCATGGACGCCCTCGCGGGCACGGCCGGCACCCACCTCTTCCCCGACGAAACAGGAGCGCAGTCATGAAGCTCTCACACGTCATCGAGTCGCAGCAATTCACCGTGCCGCTGCTGATGGAGCTGTTCGAACGCACGCACCGCATGGAACGCATCGTGGCGCGCGGCGGCACGCGCGACTACGAGGGGCGCATCATGGCCACGCTGTTTTACCGGCCGTCGACGCGCACACGTTTCTCGTTCGAAGCCGCGATGTACCGCCTCGGCGGACGCGTGCTCTCGACCGAACAGGCCCGTGAATTCTCGTCGGAGATCGAGGGCGAGCAGCTCGAGGATACGATACGCATCATCGGCAATTACGCCGATACGATCGTGCTGCGCCATCACGAGGAAGGCGGAGCAAAACGCGCCGCCGCGGTCTCGTCCGTCCCCGTCATCAACGCGGGCGACGGCACGGGCGGCCAGCATCCCACGCAGGCGCTTCTCGACCTCTACACGATATACAACGAGTGCAAGACGCTCAACGGGCTCTCGGTCGCGCTTATCGGCGCCCTCGATCAAGGCCGCACGGCGCGGTCGCTCGCGTATCTGCTCGGCAAGTTCGACCGCGTGAAGCTGTATTTCATCGCGCCCGACGAGATGCAGATTCATCCCGACATCCTCGCGTATCTCGACGACCACCGCGTGTCGTACGAACTGCGCCGTTCCCCCGCCGACGTGCTTCCCACCGTCGACGTCGTGTATCAGACGCGCATCGACCGCTCGCGGCTGCGCAAGCGCGACATCGATCTCTCGGCATACAACATCGACGCGGGTGTGCTCGCCCGCATGCGTTCGAACGCCATCGTCATGCATCCCCTCCCGCGCTCGGTCGAGATCGATCACACAGTGGACGCGGATCCGCGCGCGGCCTATTTCCGCCAGACGCGCAACGGGCTCTTTCTCCGCATGGCCCTGCTGACGATGCTCTTCGACAAAGACTGATTTTTGCACTTCAACCACATAACAGACATTCGCATGAAAACACAGGATTACATCGCGCTCGAGGAACAGTACGGCGCGCACAACTATCATCCGCTCGACGTCGTGGTGCACGAGGCGCGCGGCGCCTGGGTCACCGACGTCGAGGGCCGCCGCTATCTCGACTGCCTCGCGGCGTATTCGGCCGTGAATCAGGGCCACTGCCATCCGAAGATCATGGACGCGTTTGTCGCCCAGGCGAAAAACGTGACACTTACGAGCCGCGCCTTCCGCAACGACCAGCTCCCACTGCTGTACAAGGATCTGCACGACCTGACGGGCTTCGACATGGCACTGCCGATGAATTCGGGCGCGGAAGCCGTCGAGACCGCGATCAAGGCAGCACGCAAATGGGGCTACACCGTGAAGGGCATCCCGGCAGACAAGGCCGAGATCATCTGCGCGTCCGACAACTTCCACGGCCGCACGGTGACGATCGTGAGTTTCTCGACCGAGCAGCAGTACCGCGACGGTTTCGGTCCGCTCACCCCCGGCTTCCCCATCGTGAAGTACGGCGACATCGAGGATCTCAAGGCGAAGATCACACCAAACACCGCGGCCTTCCTGGTGGAACCGATACAGGGCGAGGCCGGCATCATCGTGCCGCCCGAAGGGTACCTGCGCGAAGCAGAACGTCTCTGCCGCGAGAACAACGTGCTGTTCATATGCGACGAGATACAGTCCGGCCTCGGCCGCAGCGGCCGCCTCTTCGCGTATGAATACGAAGGTGTGTCGCCCGACATGGTCATCATCGGCAAGGCGCTGTCGGGCGGATTTTATCCCGTCTCGGCCGTGCTTGCGCGCAAGGAAGTGCTCGGCGTGTTCAAGCCGGGCGATCACGGATCGACGTTCGGCGGCAATCCGCTCGCGGCCGCCGTGGCGCGCGCCTCGCTGCAGGTGCTCGTCGAGGAAAACCTCGTCGCCCGCTCGGCGGAACTCGGCGAGTACTTCATGGAGAAGCTGCGTTCGATCCCGAGCACGCACGTGGTGCAGGTGCGCGGCCGCGGCCTCTGGATCGGCTTTGTGCTCGACACACGCGCGCGTCCCTACTGCGAAGCGCTCATGGAAAAGGGCATCCTCTGCAAGGAGACACACGACAACGTCATCCGCTTCGCGCCCCCGCTCGTCATCACGCGCGAAGAAATCGACTGGGCCTTCGAACGCATCCGCGACGTGGTCCTCTCCCTCGACTGATTCCGACAGACACCAATCATACACGGAGATTCTCTCATGGCTGAATCCAAACGCATCAACACGATCATCGTGGGCGCCGCGGGCCGCGACTTCCATAATTTCAACGTCGTGTATCGCGACAATCCGCTCTACAACGTGGTCGCATTCACGGCGGCGCAGATCCCCGACATCGCGGGACGCAAATATCCGGCCTCGCTCGCGGGCAAGCTCTATCCGAAAGGCATCCCCATCTTCGAGGAAAAGGATCTCGAGAAGCTGATCGCGAAACACGCGGTCGAGGAAGTGGTGTTCTCGTACAGCGACGTGCACTACGATCACGTGATGGGCCTCGCCATGCGTGTGGTTGCGGCGGGCGCGCACTTCAAACTTCTGGGCGCGGAACCGACCATGATCAAGAGCACCAAGCCGGTGATCTCGATCTGTGCCGTGCGCACGGGCAGCGGCAAGAGCCAGACCACACGCAAGGTGGCGCAGCTCCTCATGGAAATGGGCCTGAAAGTCGTGGCCATCCGCCACCCGATGCCCTACGGCGACCTCGAGAAGCAGAAGGTGCAGCGCTTCGCGACGACGGCCGATCTCAAGAAGCACAAGTGCACCATCGAGGAGATGGAAGAGTACGAACCGCACGTCGTGCGCGGCACCATCATCTACGCGGGCGTGGATTATCAGGCGATCGTGGACCAGGCGCAGAAGGAAGCCGACGTGATCCTCTGGGACGGCGGCAACAACGATCTGCCCTTCTACAAACCCGACCTGCATATCGTCGTGGCCGATCCGCTGCGTGTGGGCGACGAGCAGACCTACTTCCCGAGCGAAGCCAACCTGCGTCTCGCCGACGTGGTGATCATCAACAAGATCGACTCGGCCTCGCCCGATTCCGTGCTCGAACTGCGCGACAACATCCGCTCGGTGAATCCCACCGCGCAGATCGTCGACGCCGCGTCGCCGATCATCGTCGAACGATCGGAACTCATCATGGGCAAACGCGTGCTCGTGGTGGAAGACGGTCCGACGCTCACACACGGCGAAATGAAGTTCGGCGCCGGCATGATCGCCGCGCAGAAGTTCGGTGCCGCCGACGCGGTTGATCCCCGCCCGTATGCGGTCGG
>JACRFB010000048.1 GCA_016218045.1 Ignavibacteriota bacterium | reverse complement strand
TCCCGCTGTCCCGCTGTCCCGCTGTCCCGCTGTCCCGCTCTCCCGCTGTCCTGCTGTCCCGCTCTGTTTTTCCGCATTTCAGCCGTATGTAGATTGCCTGCACGTGTCACGGCTGCGCGGACCACGAGGCAGGTGCTGCGTGAATCGATGAGGATTGGTGACAGTGGGTGATTGACCATGCATGTTCGTTTCTCTCCGGTGTTGCGTGTTCTGACGGTCCTGCTGAGTGCGGGTACGACGTATCTGCTGCAGGATACGGATGTGGATCGGCAGGAAGCGCCGTGTATTGTTTCGGTCTCTGCGCACGTGTACAGCACGATGGATCGTACACCCGCGCTGTTCTGCAACGAGGGACGGAAGGCCGCGGCGGTTCGATACTATACGGAGGCGGACGGCGCGGCCACGTTCTTCCTCGATGGATCCATCGTCTTCACCGCGCGGGACGGTGCGGCGGCAACACCGCGCAACAGAACACCGGTGCGCACGGTATCCACCTTCCCAACGCGTGAACGATTCACTGCCTCGCACACCGTGGCGCGGATGTTCTTCGCCGGCACCGCCGGCGGCAGTCCCACGGCGGGCGGTCTGCGGAGCACGAATGTTTCTTTCATCGACGCCGGTGGCGCACGCACGGCGACAGCGGTCGACACGGTGTCGTATCGCGGTCTGTACCCGGGCGTGGATCTCCACTACTACCTGAAGGACGGGCGTCTCAAGTACGACATCCTTGCGCGGACGCCCGCCCACTGTGCGGCGCTCGCGTTCTCCTATCCCGACGCCGACAGCATTCGCACGAGCGCCGACGGGCGGCGCGTGTTCATCCACTACCCGCGGCACACCTTCACCGAGGAGGGCCCCACGGGGTTTCAGCTCGTCAACGGTATCCCCCAGCCGTGCGCCACACGGTATTACCGCCGGAGCGACACGAGCTTCGGCCTCGAGGTGCAGGGACGAGCCGGAGTGCCCGTGTACATCGATCCCGTGTACTCGACGCTTCTGGGTGGGAACAATGATGATTTGATCCGTGACATGGATGTCTTCAACGACACGCTCGCATATTGCCTGATGGAGACACAAAGCTCAGACATAGACGTCGATACAAATGGGTACGCCACCACATACAAAGGTGGATTTGATATGCTCGTTTTCACGATGAATCTGAATACAAAGCAGATTACCAATAAAACCTATCTTGGCAGATCCAACGCCGATATGGCCACAGGTCTGCGAATCGTGGACTCCACTGTTGTCATATTGGGGGCGACAGAGTCCGCCGATTTTCCAGTGACACCGGATGCGTTCAGCAAGAAGTTGAAAGGAATTCGTGATCAGTTTATCGCTGTGTTCGATCTGGACTGCAGGAAACTCCTCTACTCCACATATTTCGGGGGCAACGATATCGAGAGCACGTGGTCGCTGAGTGCGGACAAGACAACTGGAAGAGTCGCTTTTGGTGGTTCTACATTCTCGTCGTCGGGATTTCCCATTACTCCGGGTAATGTGCAGTCGAGATACGGAGGTGGAGAAGTGGACGCATACATCGGCGTTTTCAATGTTCGAAGCAGGACGTTCGAATGGTCGACGTATCTGGGCGGTAATCATATTGACGAAGTGATGTCGGTAGAACTCTACGGTGATACAATTCTCTTCGGCGGTAATACAGGATCGTACAACTTCCCGGTGACACAAGACGCCGTCATGCGTACCGCGCCAAGCGCTGCCGCGGTTATGTTTGGGAAGCTTAATTGGAAATCATCGAAGATTCTGTATTCGACATATTTCGGCGGATCATACGGTGAAGATTTGGATTGCGTCACGCAGACGTCAGATGGTGGCATTCTCGTTACCGGAACTACGTATTCTGATGATTATCCCACTACCCCGGATGTAATAAAGCGAAATCTGCCTAGAGACGGGTGGAACACATACATCGCAAAATTCGACACCAGTAAGTGGCTTAGCTGGTCCACACGTTTTGGTGGAGATTACGCTATTGAATACGTGTATGGGATCGCAGAAAAAAGGGGACTGATTTGGCTGTACGGCGGCACAGGATCGATCGACTATCCGAAAACTGATTCGATTGGCCCGCGAGGCGGTGAGCGTGATGCGACCTTGTCCATTATTTCACGGGATGGGCGAAAAATATTATATAGTCTTATATATTCAGGAAGTGGCGAGGAAACATTTTATACTATTGGGTTTAGTCCCGAGTATATCATTGCTGTTGGACTAACAAGTTCTCCTGATTTTCCTTGTACTCCAGATGCAGCGCAAAAACGTCTTGCAAGCGGTGCCGATGCGCATCTTACCATTTTCCGTATCGATGACGTGGTGACGGCACTCGAGGCCGCATCGATCCCGGTCTCGCCACGCCAGATGTATGCGTTGTTCCCCAATCCCGCGCGCGGGAGCACCACCGTGACGGCACTGGACGGCAGAGCGCGTTCGGGGCGCATCGTGGTATGGAACTCCGCCGGGCGCTGCGTCGCTCGCAGCACCCACAGCGATGCGACATCCTGGCCCGTGGATCTCAGCGCCTGTCCCCCGGGTGTGTACTTCCTCGAGTGCGATCTCGGCAACGACCGCGAAGTGCGGAAGATCGTGGTGGAGTGAGGGGGTAGCTGGTAGGTAGTAGGGGTTGAGGGGGTGGGATCTGCCGGGTGTGTGTGAGGAGGCAGGATGCAGGAGACAGGAGTTGTGTAGGGGGAGAGGGTGGTTGGTAGACGGTAGATGGTAGACGGTAGTTGGTAGACGGTAGGGATTGAGGGGGTGGCCTCTGCTTGTAAGCAAATATAAAAGGACAACCCCCTCTTTTTAAGAGGGGGAAGGGGGAGTTCTCTCCCGCTGTCCCGCTGTCCCGCTGTCCCGCTCTCCCGCTCTCCCGCTCTCCCGCTGTCCCGCTCTCCCGCTGTCCCGCTCTCCCGCTGTCCCGCTGTCCCGCTGTCCCGCTCTCCCGCTGTCCCGCCTAGTGCGCGACGATGAGTGGCAGGAGGAGTGTCCGCGCAGAGTTTTCCACGGTGCAGTGATACATGCCGGGAGTGAGGGTTTCGATGGGGAGGGTGATGCTGGACTTTTCCGCACTCGGTGAAGATGTCGCTGACCACACGGTGCGGCCGAGCATGTCGTTGATGCGGATGTGAACGGGTCGTTGGTCCGTTGTCTCGATTGTCAGCGAGGCGTGTGTCCGCGCGGGGTGCGGAAGAATGGATGCCGTGAAGCGGGAGGGTACGGGAGGTGTGCCGCCTGAATATGTGGGCGCGTCGATGTTGTACACCCACACACCCGTGCCCTGTGTGCCGAGGAAAAGTCCGCGCGTGGCCGCACGGCCGAATTCCACACTGTCGCGCGCGGCGATGGCGAGGTGGCGCACTTCACCCACCGGCACGTCGTCGGGAGCGTAGATGCTGGTCCAGGTGCGACCAGCATCCGTGCTGCGTTTACATACAACAGTCCGGTTGCCCTCCATGCCAATTCCGCCGGCATACACCGCCGCCGGATTGCGCGGATCGCAGCAGAGCACGCGTACACGGAACGACGGTGTTTTCAACATTTCGGTCCATGTCGCGCCGCCGTCCGTCGTTCGCTGCACGCCCTGAAATCCGACATACACCGTATCCCCGGATCCGGGCGCAATGGCAACCCCGCGCGCGACTCCCTCGATCAGATTCGGGAAACGGATTTCCTTCCACGTGGCACCCGCATCACGCGAGACGTACGCGTAGGGATTCACGTAGCCGCCCGTCGCCCACGCAAGTGTGCAGAACCAGCGCGGCATCACGTCGATGGCGTTGATGTCGCGCGCGCCCGAGGCCTCCGTCCAGAATACCGCGCCGGCCCCCGCCGTGTAGACCCCGGCACCGCCCGCGAGCACGGGCTGCGGCGGCGTGTGTCCGGTGTAGTACCAGGCGGCGATGGCCCGAATCACCGTGGCGGTGTCGTATGGCGGCGCGGGTGCGGCGCGACGAGGGAGACCGCTGTCGGCGGATGCCCACTCGAACGGTGTGGCGGGAGAATAGGATAGAGTAGTCCGATATATGCATGGTGTCACTGTGTCGTTCGGCGCGCGCCGCGGCGCGGCGAACAGGTGCAGACCGTCGCGCGGACCCGCGCCCCAGTGCTGCAGGCCCAGCGCGCTGACACCGCCCAGACCCGCGCGCAAACCCGCGTCCGTCCACCGCGGCACCTTGTCTGTCGCGCGCGCAAGAAACACGCCGCCCGTATCGGTACCGGCAAAGAGCAGGTGCCCGAACTGCGTGATGCCTCCATCCTTCTCTTCCACCTCGGCGACTAGCGCGGTGATGGTCCTGCCGTCGAGGCCGTAGGCTGTGATCTGGGCCGCGGCGCGACAGGGTAGCGCTGCGAGCATGATGAATAGACAGAGCGCTGCAGCACCTGCGACGCCGGGGCACACCCCATGTGCAACACATGCGTCGGTGTTCCGATGGACTTCAGGACGCGCGGATATCCACGCGCTGATCCATGGCAAGGAGCCGTACTGGCGGGTACGATTCCGGGCTGTGCGGGAGTTCATGACGGGTCCATGTCGGGGATCGTTTTCTGTTCGGTCGGTGTCGAGGTACAAGCGCAAGTTCCGTGTATCGGCAAAGAACTGCAACCCATGCGCAAATGCCTCTGCTCCGGACGCATCGCAGGAATACGCAACGGCGATTCGATTCGAACAATGAAAGGGATTGGATGTGTTGCTCAGGTTCGTATATTCATGTCTGTTATCGACAGAATTACCTTCCTGCGGGGGTGTGATGATGCTGGGTCGCATTCGGGTTGTGTTCTTCACAGTCGCAGTGTTTGTATCGTTTCTGCCTTCCTGCAGTGATCACATTGATATGTTCAACGGCGCGACCACGTTGCGTGATACATAGACGGATACGGTTGCAGGCGGGTACTTTCACCGATGAGAGGAGATGGCATGCGGAAACTTTCAGGGATGTATCTCGCGGGACTGCTTCTCGCAGGCCTGTGCGTGTATGACGGTTGTGTCTTCCAGTCCCGCAGCGACGACGTGGTCCTCCATCCGCCGGATGCGGTGCGGAAAGCTGTCGACTCGCGTTTTGCGGGCGCGACGCTGCGCTCGTGGGCGGAGTTGATATCGTTTGATTCGACCAGGGGGGATACCATAACGACGTACTTCGATGCCACCATTTTCCACAGCGGGCGTACGTACCGCCTTGTCATCCAAGAGGATTCGGGGATTTTGGGATGGGAGAAGGAAATCCGCCGCAGCGAAATTCCTCCGCCCGTCAAGGACAGCGTGATGGTGGATGCTGGCAGGGAAACACGCATCTCCGCCGCATTTGAAATCACCACCGTATCGGGCAGCAGCGAAGAAGTGAAGGGTTATCGCATCGAACTGCGCGAATCGGCGCTCTTCACCCGCGTTCTGTACGTCACAAAACGCGGATCGCCTTTCGGCCCCCTCCCGGACTTTCTAGCACACTTACCCACGGAAGCCGGCCGGCGTTGATCGCGTTGCTCGCCAGAGCGGGGCGCGCTATTTTTCCGCTTCACACATAACACAGGATAGCGACGTGGCAACCATACAATGTTCCCGCTGCGGGAATGAAAAGGACGCGGTCAAGAACACCGCCTTTTATGTCGGAGATGTGGGCGCGGCACTCAAGGCGCATGCCTGCCAGGACTGCTGGGGCGAGTGGGTCAAGATGCAGATCATGATCATCAACGAGTACCGGCTCAATCTCATGGATCCGAAAACAGACGAGTTCCTGAATGCGCAGGTCCTCGCGTTTTTCAACCTCGGTTCGGACGGCCAGGTCGCGAAGGTCGACTACGTCCCACCCGCGCAGTAACACCCCATGAAAGGGGGAACCGCCACAGGACAGGGCCGCGGGGCACATCCGGTTCATACTGCACCGGCCTCCGCGCAGCAGCGACAGATGGTCACGCCTCGCACACTTCTCTTCCTCGGAGCAGGACTCGTGCTCGCGGCGGCGGCGGTGTATTTCATTCTCCGCGCCGCGTCGCCCGCAACACCCGAGGGGCCTGTCGATCCGGCTGCATCCACCTATGTGCCTACGGATCCCTGGCTGCAACGCGCCTACCTTATCCGTCCGCTCTATGTGCGGCAATATGTCGCGGGATGGGAAGCGGCCAACGGCGCGATCGCCGATGCGTACCTGTTCGCCGCTACCGGCGATTCCTCACTGCTCCGTTTCCACACCGACGTACATCCGCTCAAGGACCTCTTCAACGGCACCTGGGTCGACGACCGCGCATGGAACGCCCTTGCGGAATTGACGTGGTGGGATTTCACCGGACGTAACAACCGCCTGCTCGTCGAGAGTGCGAAACACCGCTACCTCACCGCCCGAGAAGAAGGGCGGCTCTCGAATCACGAAGGATTCTGGAGCTGGTACAACTGGCCGCCGAATGCAAACGTGCGCGATCGCATCTTCACCAACAGCAACATGAATCACATGGTGTCGGTGGCCTGCCGCCTCTTCACCGCCACGGGTGACAGCAGCTTCCTGCGCGACGCGCTGAAGGTGTGGAACGGCGACGGCCGCATCGGGGGAATCGAGAAGACGTGGTACCGCGGGAACGGTGTATGGAAAGGGGAGGAAGGACTCGCCGCCTTCGGAAAACAACTACCCTGGGAGGGCACCGAATACTGCTCGGTTGCGGCCGATCTGTATCGCGTGACGAAGGAACGAAAGTACCGCGACATCATCATCGCCACGGCACGCCGCATCCTCGATCCAAAGACGGGATGGGTGCATCCGGAAGACTTTTACCAGCTCCGCATGGACGGCAACGGCGCGTTTGTACATTACCTGCTCGACGCCTACTCCGTCGCGCCCGACAAACTTGCCGACATCCCGGGGAAAATCGAAAAGATGCTCGAGCACGTCTGGACCAACAACCGCGGACAGTCGCGCGTCACCCTGCATCGCGGCGCCGACCACGGCATCCGCAACGGATGGAATCCCCGAGGCGGTGAAGACGGCTACGGCGTCGATGGCGTCGGCACGCTCCACGCGCAAACACAAGCCCTCAGGGCATTCGCGGAGTATTGTTATTACAGGTTGAAGAAGCGGTAAGCGAGAGGGCGTACCACTTTCCACTTTCAATGTTACACGTAACACGTATCCACGTGACACGTGGAGTAGCAAGGTGGCAAGGTGGCAAGGTGGCAAGGTGGCAAAGTGGCAAGGTAGCAAAGTGGCAAGGCTGAGGTGGCTCCCGCTGTCCCGCTGTCCCGCTGTCCCGCTCTCCCGTCGCGCTTCGACTCCGCTCAGCGAGACACTATTTCGTTGTTCCACTCTCCCGCTCTCCCGCTCTCCCGCTCTCCCGCTGTCCCGTCGCGCTTCGACTCCGCTCAGCGAGACACTATTTCGTTGTTCCACTCTCCCGCTGTCCCGCTGTCCCGCTGTCCCGTCGCGCTTCGACTCCGCTCAGCGAGACACTATTTCGTTGTCCCGCTCTCCCGCTGTCCCGCTCTCCCAGCTCCCAGATCCTAGCTGCTATCTCCTAGAAAAAAACGCCGCCCGGTGGGTGCCGAGCGGCGCGTGAAAGCTGGCAGTACGCTACTTCTGCCTTAGGTCCATGATCTGCTGTGTCGAGGTGTGCGGCAGTGGAGCGAGCTCCATGACCGTGAGGGAAAAATGTCGACTACGAGCAGATGCGAGCGCTACGGAATGCGCGTCCTCCTGGGTTGCTGATTTTCCGTGCACATGATTGACCAGGGCTGTGGCGTGAACGATGAAGCTTTCCGGAAGAGGCAGTGCCGTTTTCTTCATGAAAATCTCCAGTCTGGCACATCATGGTTTAGCGATGTGAAATTAGTCCATCCTGTGTCGCAACACAATACCCTTTTTTGCCCCTGACGGGGAAGTGACCGGCGCGGACGCACGATTCACGTTACACGTATCCACGTGACACGTATCCACGTGACACGTAGCAAGGTAGCAAAGTGGAAAAGTAGCAAAGTGGAAAAGTAGCAAAGTGGAAAAGTAGCAAAGTGGAAAAACGGTGAACTTCGCCGTTTTGTTACCTTGCTACCTTGCTACTTTCAACGTTTACCGGTCACCGTAAAACGTACACCGTTCTATCCGAGATACGCCCGGAGCTGCTTGCTGCGCGAGGCGTGGCGGAGGCGGCGGATGGCCTTTTCCTTGATCTGGCGGACGCGTTCGCGCGTGAGGTTGAACTTCTCGCCGATTTCCTCGAGGGTGAGCGAATGTTCGCGGTCGAGTCCGAAATACAGGCGGATGACTTCCGCTTCGCGTTCGCTGAGCGAGGAGAGCGCGCGGCGCACTTCCACCTTGAGCGATTCGTTCATGAGCGAATTGTCGGGCGCCGGCTGACGGTCGTCCTGTATCACGTCGAGCAGGCGGTTGTCCTCGCCCTGCGCAAAAGGTGCGTCGACCGAGATGTGCCGGCCCGAAATTTTCAGCGTGTCGGCGACTTCGAATAGCGTCATGTCGAGTTCGCTTGCAAGTTCGCTCGCGCTCGGTTCGCGCTCGTACGACTGCTCGAGTTCGCTGAATTTTTTACCGATCTTGTTCAACGCGCCGACGCGGTTCAGCGGAAGGCGCACAATGCGCGACTGCTCGGCCAGCGCCTGAAGGATCGACTGGCGGATCCACCACACCGCGTACGAGATGAACTTGAAACCGCGCGTCTCGTCGAAACGCTTCGCGGCCTTGATCAAACCGAGATTCCCCTCGTTGATCAGATCGCCGAGCGACAGGCCCTGATTCTGATACTGCTTGGCCACCGACACGACGAAACGCAGATTCGCTTTCGTGAGCTTCTCAAGTGCTCCCTGTGAGCCGGGACCGGCGGACTTGATTTTCTTCGCAAGCTCGATTTCTTCCTCCGGCGTGAGCAGATCGACACGGCCGATTTCCTGGAGGTATTTGTCGAGGGACTGGCTTTCTCGATTCGTGTACTGTTTCGATATTCTCACGCGTGTGCCTCGGGGAGATGAACATAGTATCAACGTGTCGCGTAACCGGACACGAACCGGAAATATGGGAAAAAATCCAGTGCGAAGCAAAAAACCGCACATCCCCGGTCCGGGTGTGTTTCGCAGCGGTGCACGACGTGTGGATGAACGAAAGGGCCGGGCGGAGCCCGCTCACGTCAGGGTGACCTTACACAACTTTTACGCAATTGCCGCCGTCGCCGACGGCAAGATTCATGGCCTGCTCGCAGACGCGCAGCACATGGTCGAGATCGCGCCCTTCGGAGAAGGCGCAGCCCGCGAGACTCGCGGTGACGGAGAAGGAGGTGCCGTCCTGTGAAAGCACGAGTCCGGCGATGGCCTTGCGGATCTTCTCGCCGCGGAGATACGCGTCCTCCGCGCCCGTGTGCAGCATGAGCAAGCCGAAACGCGAGGAATCGAATCGCCCCAGCACGTCGTAGATCTGCACGGTGCCGCGCACAACCTGGCCGAGCTGCGCGAGTATTTCGTCGAGTCCGTCCTGTCCGTACCGCGCGGTCACTTCCTCCGGGTTGTCGAGGCCGATGAGGAAAAACACTGCTTCGCCGGACGCCTTGCGCATGCGCGCGTGTTCCTCGTTGAGACGCTGAAGCAGGAAGGTGCGGCTCGAGACGCGTGTCGTCTCGTCGATGAGCAGGTGTTTCCGGGCGAGTTCGCGCGTCTGCTGCGCGTCGAGGAACAGCCCGGCCATCTCGGCGATCTGATTCAGCACCGTGATATCGCGCGACCCGTACTGCGAGCCCTCGCGGTATTCCACCACGAGCAGGCCGAGGCAGCGCCGCGGCGTGAGTATGGGCGCTGCGCAGATTTCGCCCTGCGACGCGATGGTCTCCTTTTCGTGGAAGCGGTAGGCCGGCTGCTTGGGCGACGCGATGATGCGCGCGTCCTGTTCGTCGAGGGCGGAACGCAGCACCGATCCGTCCATGGAGACGGTCACTCCTTCCGACACGTAGGGCAGACTCGCCGCGCGGCTCTGGCTGCGCACGACGGACCAACAGCGCTTCTCGTTGTTGAAGAGAATCACCGCCATGTAATCCCAATCGAGCACATCCGCTGCGGCCGCGGCAGCGGCGGAGGCGACGCCGTAGGGATCCATCACCGACTGCATCGAGCGCCGCATGGCACCGAGAGTCGCAAGCAGCTTGGCGTCGGCCGAGAGATTGAATTTCTGATTGAAGCCCGCGAGCAGGAGGGAGATGATGGCAGTGAAGCGGCCGATGGACGCGACGGTCTCGACGCCGAAGGCGTCGGGCGCCATGCTGTCGGCAACCACCGCGGCGATCGGTTCGTCGTCGAAATACACGGGCACCGCCACAAACGACTGCACACCTTCGCGCGCGTCGTAGTAGGGAATCAGGTCCTGCTCCGACGAGGGCACGATATCGGCAAGCAGCACCGGCTTGCCCGATATGCCGGCCTGGCTCACGAGGTCGGTGCCGAGTGCAAGCCGCCGCGCCGTGGTGAACCCCTTGCTGTCGGAGACGAAGGGTCCGATCACCAACTGCTGCCGCTCGGTATTGATCCAGAACAGCGCGACACTGTGCGCGATGAGATGATCCTTCAAGGCGGTGAGGATCTGCTGTGTCACATAGTCGAATTCCGCGCGCGGATCGTCGCTGACGGGAGGCGGGGCTTCGCCGCGGTAGTACTGTTCCGGGATCTCCGCCCCGCGATGAATACGCGGCGTGCGCGGTGAAGGCGCGCGCTGCGCCTGCTGCGCGCCGGAGGCGTCCGCATCCCGCTGTCCCGCATCACTGCCGCCCGCCGCGTCCCGCGATGCGGGCTGCGTGTCGTCGGCCTCGGATGTTTCGTCGGTGTCGCTCGATCGACGCTGCGAGACGAGGGTCCAGATCGCGCCACCCAGGCCGATGGCGGCTGCACCGCCGGCGGCTATGCGGATGGTCAGGTCGCTGAAGTACCAGGCGGTGACGGCCGAGACGATAAGGAGGATGCCGAAACCGGCGGCGTTTTTGTTCACGGGAGTGCGATGGTGAATTGCGGACCTGCTATCCGCAAAAGGTAGCCAACGGCGCGATGTTATCCAATCGGCGGGCCGCCGCGCAGCAGCGAACGCACAAGCATGCTGTTCGCGACATCGATGAGCGCGCGCAGGTCGAGCGCCGCCAGCGAGTACGCGCCGCCGCGCTTTTGCCAGATGGTGGAGGTACGCCGCGCGTCGATGAGCCGCAGAAGGCCGCTGGTGTTGGTCCAGAGTATGATCGCCATCTCGAACGCGCTCAGATCGTCGCGGAACAATCCCTCGTCGATGCCGCGCTGCAGTATGCGGGTGATGAGTTCCCAGATGTTGGTAGAGCGCGAATGCACGTCGCCGAGAATCGCGGGCGAGGCGTTTGCATGCACAAAGGGATAGGACGACTCGTGCAGCAGGCGGAACTGGCCGGGTGAGGATTCGGAAAAACGGACGAAACAATCACCTATTGCGTGGATCTGCGAGAGCGGATCCGAAGCAGTGCGGGCGCTTTCCGCGAATTCCGCGTGTAATGCATCGAGTGCCTTGACGAGCAGGGTGAGGTACACGTCTTCCTTCGACGGGAAATAGAGATACAGCGTGCCCTTGGCGACCTCGGCTTCAGCGGCGATTTCATCCATCGTCGCACCGGGACCGCTGCGGAAAAACACACGGCCCGCCGCGTCGAGAATGGCCTGCCGCCGCAGCTCGCGCTCCCGCTCGCGCCTGTCCTGCACGGTCATGCGGCGGCGTCCTCGCCCGCCATCGTGCCTCCGTCTGTATCGGTCTCGTCCTCACGTTCCTCGTCGCGGCGCGCGATGATGGCGGCGCGGATCTCCTTCAGGCGGTCGAAACGCGACTGCAGGGCTTCCGCGTCGGCGAAGCCGTAGAGCGCGGCGATGCGCAGTTCCTCCTCGGCCTCCTCGATGCGCCCGAAGAGGGCGAGCGTGATGGCCATGTTGGCGTGTGCGGCCGGGTGGCCCGGGGCCAGATCCAGCGCGCGTTCGAGCGCCGCCTTCGCGTTGCCGGGATCGCTGAGTTTCAGCGCGACGGAACCGAGGCTCACGAGCGCCGCGACATTCGACGGATTCAGGGACACGGCGCGCTCCAGCGCCTCCCGCGCCTCGGCAAGGCGCCCTATTTTCAGACAGATCACTCCGATATTATTCCACACCGCGGTGTCTCCGTCGTCGATCTCGAGCGCGAGGCGCAGCGCGTCGAGCGCGTCGGTAAACGCGCCCTCGGCGTCGCGCGCGTTCGACAGGTGAATAAGCAGCGCGAGCCGCTCCGCCGGATCGGTTGCCGTGTCGAGCGCCTGCCGGAATAATACCGCGGCGCGCGCATGATCGCCGCGCGTGTAGGCCTCGATCCCCGCGAGCCCGTCCTGGGACTGTATGACGCGCGTATCGCTCATCGCAGGTGCAATATACAATGCCCGCGGCTCCTTCGCGATGCGCGCGATTGCCTTGCCCCGCCCGGGCGCGTATATTTCTCGGAGCCGGGGAGTATCACCACCGGCGGGATTCTTATGAGCGACTTCATACATCTGCATAACCATACACACTACTCGCTGCTCGACGGCGCCTGCACCGTCGACGGCCTGGTCGGCGCCGCCGAGGCGAACGACATGAACGCGCTTGCGCTGACGGACCACGGCGTCATGTTCGGCGCGGTGGAGTTCTACCAGAAGGCGCGACGGAAGGGCATCAAGCCGATTCTCGGCAACGAGATGTACATGGTGACCCGCGGCTCGCGGCTCGACAAGGGCGCGTCCGACACGCATCCCGAGGGCAAGCGCCACGGCTACAACCATATCCTGCTTCTGGCGAAAAACGAGACCGGCTACCGCAACCTTCTCAAACTCACGACGCTCGGACACACCGAGGGATTCTACTACAAGCCGCGCATCGACTTCGAACTCCTCGAGCAGCATCACGAGGGACTCGTGGCCCTCACCGCCTGCGCGGGCGGCGTGGTGTCGTCGTATCTCTGCGCGGGCGACTACGATGCCGCCGCGGGCGTTGCGCGCCGTCTCAAGGACCTGTTCGGCGACGACCTCTACCTGGAAATCCAGGACCACGCCACCGAGCGAGACGCCATCATCCTCGAGGGCATGCCGCGGCTCGGACGCGAACTCGGGATCAAACTCATCGGCACGAACGACTGCCACTACGTGCGCCGCGAACACGCCGTGCCGCACAATGTGTTCCTGCACATCGCCGATGTGCGCGAGGCCGAGGACGTGACGAACCTGCGCTACGGCACCGATCAGGTGTACTTCAAGTCGCAGGCCGAAATGCTGGAGCTGTTCAAGGATTTTCCCGAGGCGATCGAATCGACACTCGAGGTGGCGGAAAAATGTTCGGTGGACCTCGACCTCGGCCGCAATCACATGCCGCGGTACCCGATCCCGCCGGAGGCGGGCACCGAGGACCTCGACGAGTACCTCGGCCTGCTTGCCGAGAACGGGCTGCAGAAGCGCTACGCGACACAGTCGCCCGAGACGCGCGACCGGCTGACGTACGAGCTGTCGGTGATTCAGAAGATGGGGTACTCCGGATATTTCCTCATCGTGCAGGACTTCATCAACAGCGCAAAACAACGCGGCATCCGCGTCGGTCCGGGCCGCGGATCCGCGGCGGGCAGCCTTGTCGCATACGCGCTCGGCATTACCGACGTCGATCCCCTGCGGTACGATCTGCTCTTCGAGCGCTTCCTGAATCCCGACCGCATCTCGATGCCCGACATCGACGTCGACTTCCAGGACGACCGCCGCGAGGAAGTGATCGATTATGTGCGTGACAAGTACGGCGCGGGGTCGGTCTCGCAGATCGTCACCTTCAACAAGCTCAGCGCGCGCGCGGTGATCAAGGACGTGGGCCGCGTGCTCGGCGTGCCGCTCGGCACCGTCGAGTCGATCAACAAACACATACAGGTGAAGATGGGCAAGGTGCCGCCGCTCAAGTATGTTTTCGGACTCGAGAAGGATCCCGAGAACAAGTGGCAGCCGGTTCCCGAACTCGCCTGGGTGAAGGAGAGCACCGACCCGAAAATCCAGCGTCTGGTCGAGTACGCGAACGTGCTCGAAGGATTTATCCGCGGCGTGGGCATGCACGCGGCCGGTGTGGTGATCTCGCCGGGCGATACAAGCAATTACGTGCCGCTGTACAAGACGCCCAGCACCGAGATGATGACCATGTACAACATGAACGACCTCGAGCAGGCCGGTCTGTTGAAGATGGATTTCCTCGGTTTGATCACACTCTCCGTCATCGACCGCACGGTGCGCATGGTCCGCGAGCGGCGCGGTATCGAGGTCGACATCGACGCGTTGCCGCTCGACGATCCGGCCACATACGAGATGATCGGCGAAGGGCACACGGTGGGTGTGTTCCAGTTCGAATCCGTGCAGATGCGCGAGTATCTGCGCAAGCTCAAGCCGCGCTCGATCGACGATCTGGCCGCGATGAACGCGCTGTACCGGCCCGGACCGATGGAATACATCGACGAGTTTATCGACCGCAAATACGGGCGCAAACCCATCACCTACCTGCACGAATCGATGGAGCCGATACTGCGGTCCACCTACGGCATCATCGTGTATCAGGAACAGGTGATGCGGCTCGTGCACGATATCGCGGGATTCACGCTCGCGCAGTCCGATCTCATGCGCCGCGCCATGGGCAAGAAGAAACTCGACGTGATGGCGCAGCAGCGCGAGGCCTTTGTCGAAGGCGCGAAGAATCGCGGCCTGGCGCCGCGCACCGCGGCCGAGATCTTCGACATGATCGTGAAGTTCGCCGATTACGGCTTCAACAAATCGCATTCGGTGGCGTACTCGCTGCTCGCGTTCCAGACGGCCTGGCTCAAGGCGCACTACACCGCCGAATTCATGGCCTCGATGATGACCTCGGAATTGAGCAAGACCGACAAGGTCTCGATGCTCATCGACGAGAGTCAGAAACTCGGCATCTCCGTTCTCCCGCCCGACGTAAACGAGAGCGGCGTGTACTTCACCGCGGTCGAGGGCGGCATTCGTTTCGGTCTCGCCGGCATCAAGAACGTCGGCGTCGGCGCGGTCGAGGCCATCGTCGAGGCGCGCAAGTCGGGAGGGCGCTTCACCACGCTTTTCGATTTCTGCGAGCGCATCGAGGGGCGACTCGTGAACAAAAAAACACTCGAGAGTCTTGTTCTCGCCGGCGCACTCGATTCGCTCGCGGGACACCGGGCCCAGCAGTTCGCCGCAATCGAATCCGCCATCGCGTACGGACAGCAGACGCAGATGCACCGCGAGTCGGGCCAGTCGAGTCTTTTCGACGACGCGCCCCGGTCGGCGGCGCCGCAGCCGTCGCTGCCGACAGTGCCGGAATGGACCACCGACGCCAAACTCGGGCACGAAAAAAGTGTGCTCGGCTTCTATGTCTCGGGCCATCCGCTCGAGCAGTGGCGCGTCGACGCCGAGAGCATTGCGAATGTGCGCCTCGGCGAGTTCGACATCGCGCTCGACGGCACCATGGTGCGCGCCGTGGGCATTGTCGAGGCGCTGCGCACAAAGATCGACAAGAAGGGCAAGACCATGGCCTTCATGACACTCGAGGATTTTACCGGCAAGGCCGAGTGTCTCGTCTTTGGCGGCGCCTACGAAAAATTCGGCTCCTGTCTCTCGGTGGGCGCGGCGGTGGTGGTGCTCGGAAAAGTGCGGTCGAGCGGCGACGCCTTCTCGCTCATGGCCGATGAGATATACGGACTCGAGCAGGCCGTCGTGCGTATGGCAAAAAGTCTGGTGATCACGCTCTCGACCAAGACGGCTACGTCGAAACAGATACAGGACGGTGTGCGTGTGCTCGACGAACACCGCATGTCGGGCGATTGTCCGTGTTTCATCACCGTCAGCGACGGCAATGGAGGCGCGTGGAATCTTTGGGCGAAACAGCACCGTGTGCTGCCCAGCGCGGAACTGCTCCAGCGCCTCAGGAACATCTTCGGGAAAAACAACGTTCGTATTGCACTCGACACCTGATACCGGCGTTGTGTGCCGTATGTATCCGGTACGGAAATCGCGATATTTGTCCACTCGACACAGACCACATACCCTCACGCAGGAGTCTTTGATATGCACCCCATGGAACTCACCGACGGCAACTTCCAGGCCGAAGTCCTCGAATCCGATCTTCCCGTTCTCATCGATTTCTGGGCCGTCTGGTGCGGACCCTGCCGCATGATTGCGCCGATCGTCGAAGAACTCGCGGGCGAGTACGCCGGCAAGGTGAAAATCGGCAAGCTCGACGTCGACAACAATCCGAATGTCGCGATGCAGTACGGCATCCGCAGCATTCCCACCATACTGCTCATGCACAAGGGCGAGGTGGTGGACCGTATCGTCGGAGCGGTTCCGAAAGCCAAGATCGTCGAGAAGCTGCAGACCGTCGTCACCGCCTAACGCACAGGACCTTGTAAGCTCTATCGATGCATCCGCCGCGCTCACCGGGCGGCGGATTCCGAATACCCGCAATCTCCGTTCCGGCGCGCGAATCATGCATCACGATGCGACCGGCCCGGTGCCGGACCTATGACTGTGGCCGTAGTGAATCAGTCCTGCATCCCTCTGGCGTCAGGAGGGAAAATGATGTACTTTCTGGAATATCAGAATCGGCCGTTCTTTTCATTTCGCGGAGGTGTACATGAAGCTACTTGCGTCAGCGTTCTTTGTCTCATTCATGCTGCTCGCGTTGCTTGTTCCGGCGCGCGCGCAAGGCCTTGCCGACGCCGACAACATCATCATGCGCCTGCGCCCCGTCTGCAACGGCGGACAGGGCAGCTCGCTTGTGATCGCCCTCGACATCAAGAAGCGGGGAGGCACCGGTAACCGCATCGGCGGCTATACGGTCGTGTTGACGTACGTCTATCAGAAGATGGTCTTCCAGGGAGCCCAGCAGCGGTACCAACAGTACTGGCAGGGCGCTCCGTGGTATATCGACACCGATTTCGGTTCGGGTGCGCGCTTCAACCAGCACTCGACCAGTCAGGGAAATCCGGGTGGCGCGTTGCCTCTCACGAATCAGTACTGGAGTGTGACCACGGATTGCAGCGGCAATCCCCTCAACGACGGTTTCTTCGAAGTGCTGCGCTGGACCTTCCAGGTGGGCGCCTCCGCAAACGGATATGTGGACTTCGGCATGTACGACAATCTCCGCTGGCGTTCGGGCATCACGTTCCAGCATGGAGGCCAGTGGTCGGCCATTTATTACTCCGATCTGCAGAACAACGGCAACGACTCCTCGCTCGTGATCAAGAACTTGATGATCCCGGTGGAACTCGCTGCGTTGAATGCGTCGCCGCGCCCGGATCGCACAGTGGAACTCACCTGGCGCACCGAGAGCGAGACCTCGAACATCGGTTTCGACATCGAGCGTGGTGACGGGAAGAATTTCGTCAAGATCGGCCATGTGCAGGGCCGCGGCACCACCTCCGAGAAAACCGAGTACAGCTACATCGACGAATCGCCGGTGAGCACCGACGGCCGCGACATGGTATTCTATCGACTAAAACAGATCGATGCCGACGGCACCGAGACATACAGCTACATCGTTTCGGCGCAGCTCGATCCGGGCAATGTCGGTCTCGAGAACACATACCCGAATCCCGTGTCATCAGGTGACGGTGTGACCATTCCGTACACGCTCGCCGTGCCGGCCACCGTACACCTCGATGTTCACAATGCGCTCGGGCAGCGTGTGGCGAGCATCGAGGACGGTGTTGCGCGTAACGCGGGCCGCTTCGAAGCCCGCTGGGACGGTCGTGTGAACGGACAACCCGCCGCACCCGGCATGTACTTCGTGCGTTTCAACGCCAATGTCGGCGGTGATCAGGTTGTCGCCACAAGGCAGATCGGCATCATTCGGTAAACCCGCCCTTCTGGTATTTGCTCCCATCCCGCGCACTCCGGTGCGCGGTTTTTTTTACCGGCATCGACTTTTTGTAATTTATAACACTGAATCACGCACCCCCCCTCCCACCATCTCCCGATCCGCAATGTCCTACCTCGAAAGCACCGATCCGCAGATCCACAGCATCATCCAGCACGAAACCGAGCGGCAGATCACCAAGCTGCAGCTTATTGCGTCCGAGAATTACGCGAGTCCGTCGGTCATGGAGGCCTCGGGCAGCGTGCTCACGAACAAGTACGCCGAGGGGTATCCGGGCAAGCGGTACTACGGCGGCTGCGAGTTTGTGGATCAGGCCGAGGATCTGGCGCGCGAGCGCCTCAAACAACTCTTCGGCGCGGAGTACGCCAACGTGCAGCCGCATTCGGGCGCTACGGCGAATCAGGCGATCTACTTCTCCTTTGTCAAACCGGGCGACACGGTGCTGGGTATGGACCTCGCGCACGGCGGCCACCTCACACACGGCTCGCCGGTGAATTTCAGCGGACAGCTCTATCGTATGGTGTCATACGGTGTGAACCGAGAAACCGGCATGATCGATTACGACGAGGTGCTTTCGATCGCGGAACGCGAGAAACCGAAACTTCTCATCGTCGGCGCAAGTTCGTACTCGCGCAATATCAGCTACGCAAAGTTCCGTGAGATCGCGGACAAAGTGGGCGCGTTTCTCTGGGCCGACATCGCCCATCCCGCGGGCCTCATCGCCACCAAACTCCTCGACGATCCCGTGCCGCATTGCCACGTGGTCACGTCGACCACGCACAAGACGTTGCGCGGACCGCGCGGTGGACTCATCATCATGCACAAGGACTGGGAGAATCCTTTCGGCATCGTGATGGCCAAATCGGGCCGCGTCAAAATGATGTCGGAGATTCTCGACAGCACCGTCATGCCGGGCATTCAGGGCGGACCGCTCATGCACATCATCGCCGCAAAGGCCGTGGCCTTCGGCGAGGCGCTGCAGCCCAGCTATGCCGCGTACACACGCCAGGTCAAGGCCAACGCGGTGCGGCTTGCCGAATTGCTCGTGGCGCGCGGCTTCGAACTCATCTCCGGCGGTACCGACAACCACCTCATGCTCATCGACCTGCACAACAAGGGCGTGACCGGCAAGGACACGGAAAACGCGATGGAACGCGCGGGCATCACGCTCAACAAGAACATGGTACCTTTCGACGACCGCTCGCCCTTTGTCACCTCGGGCATACGCGTCGGCGCCGCCGCCGTCACCACGCGCGGCTTCAAGGAGCAGGACATGGAATTCATCGCCGACAAACTCGACACCGTGGTGTCGAACGTCGCGAACGAAGCCGTGCTCGACGGCGTGCGCGCCGAAATTCGCGAGTACTGTTCGCGCTTCCCGCTGTACACGGAAATCCAGAGCTGATTCGCCCCCGCGAGTACATGCACCGCCGCGGGTTCCGAGAATAGGAGCCCGCGGTCTTTTATTATCCCGCGGCGAGTATGTGGTCGAGCACGATTTTCGCCCCGATGAGGATGAGGACGATGCCGCCCGCAAGTTCCATCTTTTTGCCGAGCCGCGCCGAGAAGCGTTCGCCGAGTCGCAGGCCGACAAGTGTCATTCCTCCCGCGACGAGTCCGATCACGATGCTCGGCGTGATGATGGCCTCGCGCATGAGGCCCAGACTGAGCCCCACCGCGAGCGCGTCGATGCTTGTCGCCACGGACAAGGCCACGAGTGAGCCGCCGCGCGTGACATCGGTTTTTACCGCTCCGTCGTCATCGGCGAGCGACGACTGAATCATGCGGAAGGCGATGTACGCGAGCAGGACGAAGGCGATCCAGTGGTCGAAATCCGCAAGCAGCCGCTCCGCCTGCGCTCCCACAGCCCAGCCGATCACGGGCATCAGGAATTGAAACAGTCCGAAGTGAAATGACAGGCGGAACGTCTGCCGCGCGTCGGCCTTCACGAGATACGCGCCGG
Organism: Ignavibacteriota bacterium; assembly: GCA_016218045.1. Lineage (NCBI taxonomy): Bacteria > Pseudomonadati > Ignavibacteriota > Ignavibacteriota bacterium. The sequence goes on along the minus strand of JACRFB010000048.1, from coordinate 11,050 downwards.
TCGAGAGCGCCACGGCAAAGGCGTCCATCGCGAGGGCGAACGCGACACCGAGCAGGGAGAAGACGTCCATCGTGCGTGCGCGTGTTTATCGCTGCTGTGTGCGCGAGCCGCCCTGGGGCGTGTTGCTTTCGGGACGCGGGAGTGTGGATGGCCGCGTGACTGTGCCGCGCGGCGGCCGGTGCGGCCGCAGCATCTGGAGTGTGTCGGGGATTGCCGCGGCACGCAGGCGCTCGAAGAGGATGGCGTGTCCGGCGTTGTTGACGTGTACGCCGTCGCCGAAGTCGAGTTCGGGCCGGATGAATCCCTCAGGCGTCGCGACACTGTCCCAGAAATCGAGCGCCCTGCCCGCATACTGGCGCAGGATCCATCCGCGTGTATCGGATAAAAGGATCCGTTTTACCGAATCGAGATTGCGCGGCTGTGTCGAACAGATCCAGACGGGCACGCTGTCGCGCGCGGAGAGGGCGACAAGCGTGTCCATGTTCCTCCGGTACTCGCTCGTGTCGAAGCCATCCGCGATGTCGTTTGTCGGAAGACTGATAAGCAGTGCGGAAGGACGAAGCGCCAGCGCGCGGGTGATGTTGCGCATGCTGTCGGGCCTGGGGCGTCCGTCCGCTACAGGTGCGGATGTGGGCAGGCAGTGATACGTCGTGTATCCGCCCATCGCGAGGTTATACACACGTGTCGCGGGAAACGTTTCGCGCAGATGCCGCTCGTAGCGGCGCACCCAGGAGCTGTCGCCGGGTTTGGCGCCGGCGCCTTGCGCCGACGATGATCCGATCACCACGATACGAAGCGAATCATCCTGAACGGGCGGTGGCGGCTCTACCCCCAGAGCCCGCGCACCATGCGCGCAGCACAGGACGAAAAAAAGTGCGGACAGAAAACGCGTGATTCGCGTCATCCTGTCCGCACGAAAATGTCGTGCACGCTCCCGGCGCTGTCCTGTCTCAGTACACATCCGCGAAAAGTACGGATGCCGCCTGGACCGGACAAATTCCGGTGCGAAGCTGCCGTTAACTTTTTACGGCGTTTGTCTCGCAGGTCGAGAGTCCGAATACCGAGTACAGCGGGCAGGACTTGATGAACGACGTGGCGAGTGGAATGAGACCGATCAGTCCGAAATACCGGGCGCCGCCTTCGAGCAGGAACAGGAGGCTGAGCAGCGCGATACCGATGACGATGCGGATGATGCGGTCGACGGAACCAATGTTCGTTTTCATGGCGTGTTCCTCTATGGTCTGCGGTGACAGGCGTCGTGATGTGTGTGCTTACCATACGATGCACGGACGATGCACAACGATTCAGACCACGCGGCCGTCCGCGGCCCACAGAGAATCCGCCAGGAAGAGAACGCGAGACCTATTCCGCCTTTTCGGCGAGAAGCTTCTGTATCATCTTCTCGGTTTTATCGTAGTCGGCCGCGCCCACTTTCACATAGCGCAATATGCCCTTGCGGTCGATGAGGGCGACGTGGGGGATGCCGTTAACGCCGTACTTTTCAAAGGCCGTGCGGCCGTTCTTCTCGACACCCACGGCCCAGCTCACCTTGTGTTTCGGAATAAATTCGTCGCGCAGCTTTTTAAACTCGTCGTCGGGCCCGAGCGTTTTGCCCTCGTAGCGGCCCTGGTAGTTGGTAAGTCCGACAACCACCAGTCCTTCGGCACTGTATTTCTCCTGCCAGCCGCGCAGGTGTGGGAAGGCCATGATACACGGGCGGCACCAGGTCGCGAAAAAATCCACCAGCACGACCTTGCCCTTGAGTCCATCGAGCGTGAGCGCGTCGCCGCCGGCCCAGAGGTGTTCCGGCCACGAGGCGGCGGGTTTGTTCCACGATTTGGTGGACTCCTCGTGCTCCTTGATCGCGGCCTTCGCCGCTTCCGTCGCCTGTGCCCACAGCGCGTCATCCTTCAAACTCTCACGCGCCTGCTTGCTGAAGCGCGCAAAGGCAACAGTGTCGTTGGCTTCCGTATAGGCAATCGACAGGGCGGAGAGCAGGCCGGCGGTCTGTGTGACGAAGAAGTAGTCCATGCCCGAGGCCGCATCGCGACGTCCCGCGGAATCGAGCGGGGCGGAGTCGTCCTTTTTAAAATCGCGGAAGGAGGTAATGCTGCGGAGGGCGTAGGGGATTGCCTTTGCGGGCTGTCCGGCCTCGGCGTAGGCGACGGCGAGGGCCTGCGTGAGCTGCGACACCTCAAGCGGGTAGGCGCCGACCAGCACGTCGTCGGTCGCATGCTGTGCGGCCTTCTCGAGCTTGCCCTGGCTCGCGTACATCTGGCAAAGTTCGCGGCGAATCTGGCGCACCGAGTCGCGCGCGGCGACAAGTGTGATGAGCCGTTCCGACGCGTCGATGGCAAGTTGGATATTGCCGGTCGCCACCGCGGCGAGTTTTAGGACAAAAAGATCCGCTGCGTTGTATTCCGAAACGGGAAGCACATCCTTCATGGCCGCCTGCGCCTTGGCGGGCACGGCCTGGAAAATGGCGGCGATGTTCTGCATCTGATCCTGCAGCCGCGCCTGCATCAGCATGGGATTTGTGCGCAGCGCAGGTTCCTTCTCCTGCATATCCTTGAACATGGTCTGCAGCGAATCTACCTGACGCGCAACGATGCGGAATTCCTGCCATTCAGCAGTGCCGAGTTTCGAGGGCTGTGCCTGAGCGAAGGCACCCGCCACAAGCAGGAGGAGGAGAAGGAGAGGGTATCGGGACGTCATCTGTCGTGTCATGGCGAATTCCGTGGTAAGGAGACTGGATGCGGGCAACAGGCCGTCTGCGCGGCCGCGAGCTTCCCCGGGCAAACAACCACATTACAGCTTGCGGCCGGTTTTTGCAACTGCCAGAATTACTCCCCGTGTTGGTATTTGGCGCGGTGGGAGCGGGTCGCGCTGGGGTCGGCGGCGCGCAGGAAATTGATACGCGCAACACGCGCGAATTTTCCCTAATTTCCCCCCTGGTTCCGCATATCCATACTCACTCGTCCCACGCCGCATGCAGAAACGCAGCATCCTGGAATCCCGCTTTGCGCACCTGTGCTTTGTCATGACAGGATCGCTTCTGTTTCTCGTGGCTTTGCTGCAACTGCCGCTGACGGTCATCTTCCAGAATACGCGCCCCGGCCTGCCCTTCTACATCACCGGCGTGCAGAAGGAGGGGCTGCGCATCGATCTTGCGCCGCAGGCCGACCGCACGGTGCGGCGCCTGTTGCGCGACGGCGACGTGCTCACGCGCATCGGCTCGTACGAGTACGACACCGCGTCGTGGGACGGCGACCGCCTCATCGACGTGCTTGCGGAGACGCGCATCGGCGACACGCTGCGTGTGGATGTGCTGCGTGACGGCGGCACAGAGTCGCTCGACATCGTGCTCGATCAGCCGCGTGCGCGCATGCACGGCGCGTACGTGAGCATCACGCGGTATCTGACCAATGCCGTCGGTCCGCTCATCATTCTGCTCATCGCGCTCATCGTGCTGATGCGTCGTCCGCGCAGGCGCGACGCCGCGCTGTACTTCCTTCTCTCGGCCTCGATGTCGCTGTGGCTGCTCACATCCGCGTCCACCAGCATGATGATGCCGTGGTGGCAGGCCCTGCGCCCCGTCACCTTGTACATCCCCGGGGTTGCATTCGCACTGTTCATCGCGCTGCTCCTGCATTTCACGCTCGTGTTTCCCGAGGACCGCTGGCTGCGCCACGCGCCGCGTGTCCGCGTCGTGCTGCTCTACACGCCGTACACGCTGCTGCTCGCCGCGGTGTATGTGCTGCCGCCGCTCACCGGACTCGACCGGGAAAATATTGTGCTCACCGTGGCAAACTATGTGCTGTATACCGCAAGTCCGGTACTCGCCGTGATCGCCCTGCTGCAATCCCAGCGTCGCAGTGCGTCGCGCATGACGCGCAAGCTTGTGCGCACTATACTGGCGGGCATCGCGGTGTTCGGCGCGGGTATCATGATGACCCTTCTGCTCGAACTTGCGGGAACGGATCTCGGCGTGGATGCGCGTTGGCTGTTGTACATCCGGCTCGGATCCATGGGGCTCGCAGTGCTCGCGCTCCCCTCGGCTTTCGGCTACGCGATTCTCCGCTACGGCTTTCTCGATGTGCGTGTCATTTTCCGCCGCACCACGGTGTACGCGCTGCTCGCGGCCGCGGTGTCGCTGGCTTTTCTCTCCTGCGTGGTGCTCTTGCGCGAGTCGGTGTCGGCTCTCACCGGCACAGAGGTGCTGCTCGTAAGCGCCGTGCTTGCGGGTGTGGCGGCCGTGGTGCTTTCGGCGTCGATGGATCGTATACAGAAATTTGTGGATACGCACATCTTCCGCGAGGAGCACCGCACGAGCACCGAACTGCAGGCGCTCTCGCGCCGCCTGGTCAACACGCTGCGGCGCGATGAACTGCTGAGCATCGTGACACGCGATCTGCCCGCGCTGCTCGGTCTGCGCTCGGCCTCCGTGTTCGCCGTCGACGAGCAGGGGGTGTCGCAGCATCTTGCGGGCGCCGCGTCCGCCGCCGAACATTTGCCGGCGCTGATGCAGCATGCGGCGTTCAAGGCGCGCCTTGCCGCGGACGAGGTGGTGCATGTCGCCTCGCAGTTCGAGGATCCCGCGCGTCACGACGTGTCGGTGGCCTTTGCCATCGCCGCGCGCAACGGCGAGTACGTGCTCGCAGTGCTCGGGGAGAAGGAGAACGGACGGCCCTTCGGGAGTGCAGAGTTGCACGAGCTGCGCGCCGTGGCCGACAGCGCCGCGCTGGGATGGAAAAACGCCGCGTTGTCGGAAGAACTGCAGCAGCAGGAGCGGATGAAGAAGGAGATCGAGATCGCGCACACGATACAGGCCGCGATGCTGCCGCGCGAAACACCGCGGCTCGAGGGCTACGATATCGCCGCGGTGTCCACACCGGCGCGCGAAGTGGGCGGCGACTTCTTCGATTTTATCGAGACGGCCGACGGACGCCTCGCGGTGGTGATCGGCGACGTGGCCGACAAGGGTGTGTCGGCCGCAATGGTCATGGCCTCGTCCATCAGCACGATCCGCTTCGCGGCCGAGCAGGATGTGTCGCCGCGCGCCATTCTTTCACGCGCAAACGAGCGCCTGTTTATCGACACACGCCGTCACATGTTTGTCGCGGTGTTTCTCGGCGTGCTCGATACGGATACAGGGTCGATGATCTTTACAAACGCCGGTCTCCCCAAACCGCTGCTGCAGCGCGACGGCGAGAGCTTCCTTATCGATTGGACCGACAACGGACAGCATCTGCCCCTCGGCGCCCGTTCGGCCATCGAGTTTCACGAGCAGGAGCTGCCGCTGGAAGCGGGCGACATTCTGCTGCTGTACACCGACGGCGTCATCGAGGGATGTAATGCCAGTGACGAGGAGTTCGGCGTGAAGCGTCTGCGTGATGCGCTGCGCGCCGTATCCGATCTGTCGGCCGACGAGATCCGCAAACACATCTGCGACGAAATCCACGCCTTTACCGGCCGCGCGGATCTCTCCGACGACCTCACGCTTGTTGTCCTGAAAGTGACACGCCCATAATTCCGGCAACGGCATGCGCCTGCGTACCATCATACCCACTCTCGCGCTGCTCGCCCTGGCGGGTTTTGCGTTGAGTCCCTACGATCTGGGCACCTTCCGCGATTACCGGATCATGGTGTACCTGAAGTACTGGCGTGTGATAGAGCCCCCCGTGGTGAATCCGATACTGCTCGTCGAACGGCTCGAGTCCGACGACACGAGTTTGCAGATCGATGCGGCGCACTCCGCGGGATTTCTTGATGCCGATCCGCGCATTGTGCGCGGTCTGCTCGGTTTTATTGACCGCGCCGATGTGGAAGCCGCCGCGAAGGATGTCGCCATCTGGTCCCTGGGTGAACTGCGTGTTGTCGAGGCACGGCGCCCTCTCGAATTGCGCCGTGGCGATCCCGACGTGAATCAGGAGAACCTCGAGCGCGCGTTGGGCAAAATCGACGGGCGCATCGTGCGCACGTTCCTGCCCGAATAAATCGAGCGCCGCGCTTCGGGTCCATTCACAACGTATAACCTCCGCTGCCGAACCCGAATCACATATTTATGTGAATGGGAGCGAGCGGCACATTTTGTACATTCGTCCATTCATTCTAAACCCCGTTTCCAAATACAACAATCAGGAGCTAGTATGTCCCGAATTTTCCCTCTTCTTGTCCTCGCCCTCTTTGTTGCGTCATGCGGTCCGTCGGCCGATCCGGCGCTGCAGAGCAAGATCAACTCGTACTTCGGAAAGTCGTCTTCGAAGTCCTACTCGGGCGGCGCCTTCAAACCCATGCCGCTTGCGGTAGGGCAGTATGTTGTGTACGGCACCACGTCGAGTGGCAAACGATCCATTCTGCGCCAGTCCATCGTCGGCAAGGAAAGCGGCGGGTGGATCATCGAATCACATTCGATCAACGAGTCGAACGAAAGCGTTTCGCAGATGCTCGTGACCGGACTTGACCAGGCCCGCGAGAGTTACAATCCCGACGCGATCGACATCGTGTGGGTGAAGACCCGCGAGGGCAACGGCGAGGTGCAGACCGTCGAAGGTCCGGTGCTCTCGATCACGAAGGGACTCTACCGCAAAGCTCTCGTCAACTTCGCGATGAAGTTTTCGGGCATGAACGACGGCGGTACGGTGACTGTTCCCGCGGGCACGTTCTCGGGTACGCAGAAGGTGAATTCCGAAGTGACAGTGTTCCTCAGCACATACAAATCCGAGGGATGGATGCACAAGGACGTGCCCATAGGCGGCACGGTGAAATCCGTCATGCCCGAGGATAACATCACGATGGAACTGCTCGACTTCGGTACCTCGGGAGCGGTGCGCAGTTTCTGAGCGCGCTGTAGATGACTCGTGGTTCACAGGAGGAACGGAGGGAACGGAGACTTTTTTTCTTGAGGATGTCTCCCCCTTCAGTGATCTGCTGAGCATCGTTGTAGATCCAAGCATCTGGTGTTATAACAGGAGGAACGGAGGAAGCGGAGACTTTTTTCTTAAAAAAAACCTCAGTTCCCTCCGTTCCTCCTGTGAATAATGGCTACGCCCCCTCCACTCACCGCACGAGGAGCATGACACGCTGCGCGCTGCCCGAAGGCGTTTCGAGCCGCGCGGTGTATACACCCGCCGGCAGTCCCTGCGCGTCGAAGCGCGCCTGATGCGTGCCCGCCTCGCGCACATCGTCGACAAGTGTGGCGACGAGGCGGCCGAGGGCGTCGTGGATGCGCAACGTTGCAGTTGATTGGACGGGAAGCGCAAACGTGATGTCCGTGTATGACGCGAAGGGCTGGGGACTGTTCCCGGCGATGACAGGATGTGTCGGTCTGCTGGTGCTTATCGGCTGATCGACATCGACGACGTCATTGGTGGTGAAGGACCACGTATCGGAGTATGCACTATTGGTTCGATAATACCACGAGAGGCGCACCCTCCAGTAGTATTTTGTGTTCTTCTCCAATCCAAGAATCCTTTCTGCAACTCTTCCAAACTTCGTGGTGAACCTAAATGACCACGGATGAATGAGAGCCGAATCCGTGAAGATCTCAAGAAAGGAGGCGGGCTGCCAGGCAAGAGGCGTCTGCCATTGGAACCAAAGGTCGTAGGCACCGGTGGTGGCTCCGTTCGGCGGATCGGTGAGTATGGGCCGGCCTGAAAATGGCGCCGTGATGAAGGACCATATCGGCGACCAGGCTCCCGACCCGCTGGAATTGTTCGCGCGCACACGCCAATACAACGTCGTTGACAAGGGTGCCTGATCCAGTATTACATACGCCGTCGTCACCGAATCGATGCGTGTGACATTCGACTGCAGAAGAGGATCGCCTGAATATTCGAAGGTGTACGTGTCGGTGCCTCTCACCGATTTCCACTTGCAAGGGATGGGGACAAAGAGCGAATCCGCACCATTGGGTGGGAATAACTGGATAGGCGGCATGGGAAGACCCCACTCAGTGTCGAAATACCATGTGTCCGAGAATTCCCCCACGGCGTTGGAAGACCAGATACAGCGGGCTTTCCAGTAATACCGCACATTCGTTTCAAGTCCGCCGACAACAGTGGAATCGGCACCGGCAACGTACGGATAAACCTTCACCACATTCTGCGTGAAAGTCGAATCTTTGCACACGTACACCTCGACGGTTTCTTTCCAGGCCTGCTGCGCCGTCCAGCGCAGAAATACTCCATTCGCCGACACAGTTGTGCCAGGCAGTGGCGATACCAGCGTCGGTCTCCCGGAATATGGTGCGGAGGTGAAACGCCAGACAGCTGACCACGGACCAACTGCGTCCTCATTGCTTGCCCGTACACGCCAGAAGTACGTCCGTGCAACGAAATCAGGATTGTACATGAGATGCGTCACAGAGATCGTATCGGCTGTGATGACCAATGTCTGCATCAAGGAATCAGACGCTACTTCGACGGAGTAGGCCTTCGCGTGTGGTACCGGATCCCAATCGAATAATACCGCGGTCGCGATCGAATCAGCGCCATTGGGTGGGAATACGAGCACCGGTGAGAGCGGTGTGGGCTTCTTGGTCGTAAAACTCCACATCTGTGACCATCTTCCCACGGTGCCATTCCTCTCCGCACGCACCCGCCAGTAGTATCGTTGGGATGAGTTCCTCGGGATGCCGGGATCCGTCGTATCGACCGCGAGGATGTCAGTGCGTAGCGAATCGACGAAAGATGAGTCAGTGCTGATCTGCAATCGATAGTATTGTGCGAACGGTACGTGCTGCCACACGAAGGGCTCGTTTTCTGATCGACGTCTGGATGTATTCGGTGGTGAGAGTAACGTTGGCGATGAAAGAAGGCACGTCCACAGCCCCTCACGCGATGTATACACGTTGCCGTCCTGTGTGCCGAAGTAAGTCCGCCCGGAATCAGCGATGAATATGCAAGTGATGGTGGTCCGGGAAGGTGCGGTGGCAAATTGTTCCCAGGTAGTCCCCTCGTCCCGAGAAAGATACAATCCAGACTGTGTGCGGATGTATACGTCTCCGCGCGCGTCGCTCCCAAAGGAGAGTTGGCTCTCGGGTGGCGCGAACCTGAGGGATAAGGTAACCCACGTCGTACCCGTGACGGTCCGGTGGATTCTTCGCGTATTGGGTTCCAAAGCAAGAATGCTACCTGCAGGAGTGACCACCATCGAACTGAAGCCAGGGAATTGCACATTGGGAGTCCACGGAAACCGTTCCCATACGGACCCATTGTCGGTCGACACGAACACACCTGTGGTAGATCCGCAATAGACACGGCCCCCGCGATCGTCACGAGCGAAACATTGAACCGATCCTTGAATCGCCGTGGCCGAAGCAATCCAGGTGAGGCCCGCGTCCGTCGATACATGAACACCCACGTTCGAACCGGCGAGGACCACACCAGACGGCAACTGTTCAAGGGCCAGAATATCACCAGGTAGTGTGCCTCCACTGCTCCGCATCCAGTGCTGACCACGATCCACCGACCTCAGCAGACCAAAGGTGCGCGTTCCCGCCAGGATTTCTCCCGATGACACTTGGAGAAAACATCGTGTGCCGACATCCAAACTGTCCTTGGGCAGTACCCCTTTCCGCCACGTTACGCCGCGATCAAGAGTGTACTGGATTCCATGCGATTCAGTACCGCAATAGATCCCGCCCGCATTGTCGACATACACCAACGTGGGGGCGATCTGGCGCATATCCTGATACGCTATATCCCACGTCGGACGCGATGTTATGCACCGTATAAGGCCCTTCCCATTCCCGGCATACCAGGATGTGTCCGTCGCCTGGGTGATGAAATCGGAGAAGGACCATTTCGAATAGGATGGAATCGTGGTCCACGTGCGGGCGCTGTCGTTGGAACGGTATAATCCCGCAGCGGTGACAACGATTCGTCCGTTGCTGTCGCGGATGAAATCGACGATCAAGGATGGGATGGTGGTACCATACACCGACCACGTACGGCCTGTGTCCGTGCTGCGTTGCAGACCCCCACCCACCGCCGCAATGAGTTCCGATGCCTCTGTTGCCAGAAGCATCTCAATGTTGCCGCCTGCGGGTTTGGAGCGGGAGGACCAGGTTTTTCCCGCATCGTACGACACACGGACGATATCGTCCGCCCTGACCAGTACTCCTCCAGTAAGAGTATCGAGATGGAGCCCCCGTTGACTCGAGCGGGTTGACCAAGATCCTCCATTGTCGGTGCTGGAATACACGCGCATCTCAGTGAATGCGAGTATCTCCCCGTCCGCGCGTGTGATAATGTGACTGTAGCGAGGTTCGGTACTCGTATACACGTCCATCTTTGTGACCTGCCACGTCGCACCACCGTCGGTTGATCGCTTCAGCTTCCGCTTCTGCATCGCGATGATGTCGCCCCGCTGACTCCTCCCAAAACACAGAGTCAAATCACTCGAGTCCGGGTCCAGGTGTTTCCAATGCCGACCGTTGTCTGTGCTCATATACATACCCGACGGCAGGGTTCCGACTAGCACGGTGTCGTTGTAAAATAGAACCGTGGACGGAGGGATGGGTCCGAGCGGTCCGTTGAGGTCATCCCATACGATCTGTGCAACAAGCCGACCCTGCGATGCCAACAGAAACAAAAGGAAGGTGAAGGTGCGACACGTTGTCGTCATGGGAGCTCCAATTCAGTGAGGTGCTGAGCATCATTGTAGATCCAAGCATCTGGTGTTATAACAGGAGGAACGGAGGAAAGGGAGACACTCTGAAGAAAGGCAAAAGTCTCCGTTCCCTCCGTTCCTCCTGTGAATAATTCCTGCGCCTCCTCCACTCACCGCACGAGGAGCATGACTCGCTGCGCGCTGCCCGAAGGCGTTTCGAGCCGCGCGGTGTATACTCCGGCCGGCAGTCCGTGCGCGTCGAAGCGCGTCTGATGTGTGCCCGCCTCGTGCACGTCGTCGACAAGTGTGGCGACGAGACGGCCGAGGGCGTCGTGGATGCGCAGCGTTGCCGTTGATTGTACGGGAAGTGCGAAGGTGATATCCGTGTATGACGTGAAGGGCTGGGGACTGTTCCCGGCGATGACGGGATGTGTCG
>JACRFB010000047.1 GCA_016218045.1 Ignavibacteriota bacterium | reverse complement strand
CGACACATCCCGTCATCGCCGGGAACAGTCCCCAGCCCTTCACGTCATACACGGATATCACCTTCGCACTTCCCGTACAATCAACGGCAACGCTGCGCATCCACGACGCCCTCGGCCGTCTCGTCGCCACACTTGTCGACGGCGTGTGCGAGGCGGGCTCACATCACGCCCGCTTCGATGCAGGGGGACTGCCGGCCGGAGTATACACCGCGCGGCTCGACACACCCGCGGGCAGTGCGCAGCGCGTGATGCTGATGCTGCGGTGAGAGGGCGAGATACCATGTTTTATTTTTCCGGTCGCTACGGCACTCGTGTTCCCATCGGGATGGAGGTTGACATGTTGCACTTCAGACATGTGCTTGTTCTCGGTTTCCTGCTTCTTTGCCCATCATCAATGCTGCAGGCCCAACCCACCTGGGAATATCTCGGCGGGCCGCTGAACGATTCGGGGTATGTCGCGGAGGTCATCACGCTGTGCCTCGATCCGTGGGGGCATCTCCATGCGGCAACCGAGAATGATGGTGTTGCGCGACTCGACCTCGCCGGGCGAAGATGGTCGCCAGCGAGAACAATACCAGAGTCAGGAGTCTCTTTCTCCGCAATACAGCCCCACCCCGGCGGACTGCTCTTTGCCGCGGGGCGTTCGCGCGGTCTCTACGTCTCTCGCGACACGGGACTCTCGTACGTACCGTTCGCCCTGGCACCGACGGACATGGGCGATTGCCGTGCTCTTGCGGTGATGACCGACGGCACCATACTCGTCGGTGGGACGGGGATGGTGTACCGCTCGACCGACATCGGCGCTACATGGACGCGTATGTCGCTCGGCGGCAGTACGCAGGCAATTGCACTTTCTCACCGTCCGGAAAGCGACACCGTGGCACTGGCCGCGAATCCGGGACTTCTCTTCTCTGAAGACGCCGGTCTGCAGTGGCGCGGTATTGCCCAGTCGTTCGGACCGCTGCCGGTATCCTTGATTGCCGTCGGAAAAATCGGGAGCGGCTACGGAGTGCAGCTCCAGAACGGCGGTCCGCGACTCATGCGGCTCGGTTCGGGCGGTTCGTACTGGACGGAGATGTCGTATGGGTACACCCGTCAGATCCGCTCGCTGGCCACCACCGACGAGTTTATCTTCATCGGTCTCGAATCGGGCATTCATTTTTCACCAGATGCAGGACGCAGATGGTTGGACATGGGAGGCGCATTTTCCGGACGAAGGGTGTCAACGGCGGTTTTTGCGCCATCGGGCGTGGTGTATGTCGGATGCGCACCCCACGTCCCCGCAATGTCCGCATGGGATCGTTCCGGCGGCGTGTATGTGAGTAACGAGGATCTCACGGTACGTTCCAAGGCCCCTCCTATACAGTTGGTTCCCGCCGACGGTGCCATCGTGGACGCACCGCCAAAACTGCGCTGGACAAACACCTGGCCTTTGTCGGGCTACCACGTGCAATGCTCGACGGACTCACTCGGCGGATCTCCCTTTCTCGATGAAAAAGAACTCAGGGACACTGTGTTCCTAGTGAATAATCTGAAAGCGGGGATGCGCGTCTACTGGCGTGTCGCAGGCATGTACGACTCCGAGACGGGACCGTGGTCGCCGATACGATCATTCACGATCAGAACACCCATGCCACCGCGGGCACCCTCGCTGTCCTTCCCGCCCGACGGTTCGGACTCACTCGCCGCTGGAATTCTTTTTCGTTGGAACCAGGAGCCCGATGGCCGTACATACGCCATCGACGTTGCGTTCGATTCCTCCATGACGTCGATAGCTGCCAAAGCCGATAATCTCCCCGGAACAGAGTATCTGTTTCATCCCGATCCTGTTGAACGTACATATTACTGGCGCGTCCGGGCGACAAATCCCGACGGTACAGGACCTTGGTCACCCGTCTGGCGGTTCACAACAGCGCCCTACACCGGAGCTCCGACACTTGTGTACCCGGTACACGGCGCAACCGTCTTTTCGAATGGAATATATGTGCGCTGGACTGCTCCCAAAAAATGGAGACGCGCCGTCAATACCTATCTCTCCATCGATTCGACCTTCACAAGCGGCCTGGTCTCGCAGACTACCTCTTCCACCGGCGATTCCATCGCCTTCCGAAATCTGGAGTCGAATGTCCGATATTACTGGAAGGTACGCTGTCTGTGGACAAGTGGCACGGGTCCCTTCTCAGAGACGTGGTCCTTCGAGACGAAACCAGGCCCGCCACTCACGCCAGATTTGCTCTTCCCGCCCGATGGGGCGGATTCGCTATTTTCCTCGCTGCGTCTCTCCTGGGAATTGATGAATTGGACAGATACAAGCACCATTGAGATCTCCAACGATCCGCTCATGCAGGCGAACGTAACCCGTCTCGATTCGCTTCGGCAGTCGTACGTCATTCTGAATCAACTCCCAACCAACGCTACCTTTTACTGGCGTGTGCGCGCGCACAATTCGAGCGGCTCCAGTCCCTGGTCTCCGATCTGGCATTTTACCACTTCCGCATACTCCGGGCAGCCCATCCTTCGTTATCCGCCGAACGGCGCAGTCATTGCGCCAAACGCCGTGTGGTTCCAGTGGCAAACTCCGTTTCAGTGGTTCGAATCCGCGCTGCTGGAGGTTGACCCGGATTCTGGATTTGGAACGAATTATCATGACCGATTCTCAACGAAGCGGGGGGACGCGGCGGAGAAGGTGCTTCAACTCGAGCAGAACAAGAAATACTACTGGAGGGTGCGTTTCACGTGGTCCTACGGAACCTACAGTGCAAACTCCGAAACGCGGACCTTCACAACCAACAACGCCGTCGGTGTCGATCAGCCGATAAGCACCAGCAGACCGACACATCCCGTCATCGCCGGGAACAGTCCCCAGCCCTTCACGTCATACACGGATATCACCTTCGCACTTCCCGTACAATCAACGGCAACGCTGCGCATCCACGACGCCCT